>NZ_JBSZCG010000137.1:0-8547 GCF_054166365.1 Corynebacterium sp. UMB8791
ATGACTAACATCACTCATGCCCCGCCGGTAGACCTCGCGAAGCATGAGCGCACGCCGAAAGAGCGGCGCCTCGCCCTTGGTTCGTCCTTCCTCGGCTCCACCGTGGAGTGCTACGACTTTCTGCTCTACGCAGCCGCCGCGGGACTTGTGTTCCCGCAGCTCTTCTTCGCGAACATCGACCCGAAGCTGGGCACGATGCTCTCCTTCGTCATCTTGCTCACCGGCTACCTGTCCCGCCCGATTGGTTCGATGGCGTTCGGCCACTTCGGCGACAAGTACGGCCGTAAGAACGTCCTCGTGATCACGCTGATGACGATGGGGCTTGTCTCCATCTCGATCGGTTTGATGCCGTCCTCGCAGATGATTGGGCCGGCCGCTCCGATTCTGCTGGTCATCCTGCGCATCATCCAGGGCATGGCGATCGGCGGCGAATGGGCCGGCGCCACCCTGATGGCCATGGAGAACTCCACCGCCAAGAACAAGGGCTTCGGCGCCTCCGTCGCCATCGCTGGCGGCCCAGCAGGTGCCATCTTGTCGACGCTGGTCCTCGCGATCTTCGCGAAGGCTTCCGGCGACAACTTCGCCAACCCCGAGCAGTACTTCATCACCGACTGGGGCTGGCGCGTTCCGTTCCTGTTCTCCGCAGCCATCGTCATCGTCGGCCTGTTCATGCGCGCCAACGTGAAAGAGTCCCCAGAGTTCGAAGCAGCCCGGCGCGCCGGCAAGGTGCACACCGGTGTGCCGCTGGTCCGCATGCTGAAGGAGGCTCCGCGCGAGCTGGTCCTCGGTGCGCTCGCCGGCACCGCCGCACTATTCGTGCAGGGTCTGCAGGGCTCGTTCATGGTGCCGTACATCGTGAACGCGACCGCTGAAACTGAAACGCCAGTCGGCCGCTCGACTGCCCTGATGATGGTCACGGTCGGCTCCGCCATCGCGATCTTCGTCATGCCGGGCCTCGCCGCCCTGTCTGACCGCCTCGGCCGACGCCGCGTCATGCTGGCTGGTGGTTTGGTCTCCATCATCGGCATCTGGATCGTTTTCAACATGATCGACTCCGGTGACCCAACCAAGATCTGGATCGGCATGGTCCTGCTCGTATGCGTGGTGCAGCCCGCACAGTACGGGCCGATCGGCGCGTTCATCTCCGAGAAGTTCGTCCCCGAGCTGCGCTACACCGGCTCCGGTATCACCTACCAGGCGGCGTCCATCCTCGGCGCTGGTACCGCACCGCTGGTCGCGACCCGCTTCGTCTCCCCGGAGACCGGCCTGACCCCGCTGGCCATCATCATCACCGGCCTGTTCGTGGTCTCCTCGCTGGCGATTTACTTCTCCAAGGAAACCGCCCAGAGCATGGGCCACGCGGAGCGCTTCACCAAGACGAATATGTTCAAGGGCTAGCACCGCAACACAAACGCCCCGGAGCTACTCCGGGGCGTTTTCTTATTGCTTAGTCGACCGGCTTCACCAGCCGCCGGGCAACCGGGGTGAACGCCCCCACGATAAACCCGAGCGTCAGCGCTGAGACGATCGTCGCCTCACGGGCAGCCTCAAAATGGCCCACCCACAATACGGACAGCACCAACGCCAGCAAAACACACACGATGTCAAACACCAGCTTGACCTTGTAGAACGGTTTTCGACGCAGCGTCGCAACGGTAGCGACGAAGCCCTCGCCCGGCAGGAATACAGCGTTGGCTGTAGCCAGGATTGCCACGCCAAAGCCGAGCACCACCAACCCGACCGCGACGAGCGCAACCTGCGCCACGTAATTCGTCGACGCCAAAGGGCGGCACACATACATCCACCCGTCCAAGCTCACGCTGCCGACAAGCAGCGCGGGCAGCTGCAGCCAGTACCTGCGCGGGAAGTCCTGGCGCAGCATCACCCACTGCGCCGCAATGAGGAACAGGTTCAGCGCAAACGTCCACCCGCCAAAGCTCAGCCCACCGATCAGCGTCATCGCGTACACCGGCGATGACACCGGCGGCGTGCCGAGCTGGCTCGTCGTCACAAGGGCGGTACCGGCCATCATCACCACAATGGCGAACACTGAATATGCGTAGTCTCTCGGCCGCGCCGAGTGTTTCGAGTCGCTCACTTGCGATACCTCCTTGTTAAGGCTTGTTAAGGACTTGTTAAACACCAGGGACACCCAAACATTCCTGTCTGAGTGCCCCTGAAGTAGTCAGTAGTAATTACTGCACGCGCATGCTTGCAGCCTGCTTGTACGCCTCCCACGCCTTACTTGCCTGGGCGTTGAGCGTTGCCACCGCAACGAACCTGTCCGGGCGGACAAGCACCGTACCAACCGCGCGGGTATCAAAGAAGCCCTTCAGCGCACCCGTGATGTCCGAGACAACCTCGGTGTCCGCCGACACGTACTCCTTCGCCCACTCGACCTGCGTCGGGCTGACCGCACACACCAGTTTGACGTTCGCCTTTGCCATCTCAGCGAGCTGCTCCGGCGTGAACAGGCGGGCCGGGTCCACGCCCCAGGTCACCACGGCGTGGTTGAGGCCCAGGGCGTCGTCGAGAAGCACCTCGGCGCCGTTGTACTCGACCTTCGGCTGGATGATCTGCAGGCCCACCGGCGACAACTTGTTCACCGCAACGCGCGACGTGACGATGCGCGGGCGATGCGACGGATCATTCGAGCGATCTGCAACGCCAGGCTTCAACGTCGCCTGATCCACCACCGCGCCACGGCCGTAGCGCGGCACCGGCTTGAACTTCATGTCCGCGAAATACTCCTTGACACGCGGCGAAAGGTTCATCAGCTTCGCCGCCGTGTCGCGCACGAACGCCACCTTCTTATCCGTCGGCTTAATCACCGTGCCGAACGTCATCGACAAATCGATCATGGCCTTGGCGTGGTCGCGGCGCTCGACATCGTAGGTATCCAGCAGCTCCGGGCTGAAGTTGCCCTGCAGCACGCCAGCGAGCTTCCACGACAGGTTCGTCACGTCGCGGATACCCGAGTTGTACCCCTGGCCCATCCACACCGGCATCAAGTGCGCCGCGTCACCGGCAATGAGCACGTTGCCCTTCCGGAACGTCCGCGCCATCCGGCCGTGGTGCGTGAACACGCGGCGACGGATCACGTCCAGCTTCGTGCCCTCCGGGATGTGCTCCGACAGCAGCTCCTCAATGAAGGCATCCTCGTCGACCTTCTCGGTCGGCTCGTCGTCGAACAGCATGAACTCCCAACGACGCACCCCGCGCGGCAGGCCAATGGACACGTACGGGCGGTTCGGGTCGGCACCGAGGTACACATTCGGGGCGCCCAGCGGATCATTGTTGACGTCAACAACAACCCACCTTGTCGACGGCGACTTCCCCTCAAACTCCGTCCCCATCCACTTGCGCGTAAACGAACGGCCACCTTCACAACCAACGAGGTACCTCGCGGTGATCTGCTCCTGCTCGCCCGTGCGCTCCTCCCCCTCTTCACCACGCACGACCTCAAAGGTCGCGCGGACGCCACCCTCAACCTCCTCGATCTTCACCAGCTCGCGACCAAACGTGGTGGTGACGTGCGGGAACCTCGCCAACCCATCGAAGGAAGCCTTATCCGCCAGCGGCTGTAGGAACCCAAACTTACGAGGCCACCCGTACGGCTCACCCTGCGGGTTGTTCGTCAAGATGACGTTACCGGCACCATCGACCAAGCGCATGATGTGATGCGGAATCGTGTACGGCCGGAACTCCTCCGCCAGGCCCATCGCCTGGATAGTACGCATGGACTCGTCGTCGAGGCCCACCCCGCGCGGGTAGTCAATCAGCTGGTCACGCTTCTCCATGACCGCGACCGAAACACCACGGATGCCAAGCAGGTTCGCCAGCGCTAGGCCAACCGGTCCCGTACCGATGACCAGCACATCAACGTCTGCATTCAGCTCTCCCATGGTGTTCGCTCCTTGACTTTCGACAATAGATCCAGCACAGTGAGTCACCTCACTTTCGCATGTGTTTCTAGTTCTAATCACAGGAGTAAGTTGACGCATCTCCAATTCCGCCTTTCGGAACATGTGAGAGCGGGTGCGCGCACCAGATTCCTTAATTTTCTCGGGGTGCTCGACGTTTTAGCAGGTCAGGAGAAGGCCGTGAGGGAATTTGGTGTCATAGCGCCCCGGCTTTGCACCAAATTCCGGGATTTTGGGGAGTCGGGTTTGCAAAAGACCAGGTCACCTAGGGTACCCCTAGGTGGCAGGCTGGTTGTGGGCCAGAACCCGAAGGAGGTCCACACCCATGCCCCCGCACGATATTCCCCCGCTGATCCCCAAGCCACCAGAGAAGGATTGGGCAGATTACAACACCAACCCCGACCCCGACAACCAAACCGCCCCGCCCCCACAACCCATCACGATCTAACACCCAACCACGTTCACAACCACTTGACATAAAGCGTTTCTGCAGGCGGATTTGGAAAAGCCCTGGTCGCGGGAAGCGAGTGAGGGAATTTGGTGTGCATAGAGAAGGTCTGAGTGCCAATGGACGCATCTCCGTTTGGACTAGCCATTCATACTAGCTGGTAATAAAAGTGCTGGATGTTTAGTCTTGCGTCTTTTGGCACTGGACCATTGGGAAGGGTCAGAAAGACTATCCCAGGCTGAACTTTGAGCCCCGAGGCCCCTTATTTTATGTCCGCCGGAGCTGTTCCATTGACTGGAACGTGGGTTTTAGCCAATTATTCTTCCGTTTAAAGTCACTCCCACAGATGACACAGATCACAGAGGGGAAGTGGCTATGAGTAAGATCGCAGAACTCATTGATCCGGTCGGAGGATACGTTTCCGGCAAGATTTTCGCCGACGAGGACATCTACCGCCAGGAGTTGGAGACCGTCTGGCAGCGCACTTGGGTGTTCCTTGCGCACGAGTCGATGCTGCCGAAGCGCGGGTCCTACATCCAGACCTACATTGGTGAGGACCCGGTCATTGTTGTGCGCCAGAAGTCCGGCGAGGTCAAGGCGTTCCTGAACCAGTGTCGCCACCGCGGTATGCGTATCTGCCGCGCTGACCGCGGTCAGGCGAAGTCCTTCATGTGTTCCTTCCACGGCTGGTCTTACGACCTTGAGGGCAACTTGACCAACATCCCGCATGAGAACAATGCGTACCCGGAGGGCATCGATAAGTCGAAGTTGTCGGCAATCAAGGTGCCGCGCATTGAAAACTACAAGGGCTTCATCTTCGGCTCCTGGGATGAGACGATCCCGCCGCTGGAGGAGTACCTGGGCAACGCGAAGTACTACCTCGACGGATACATGGACCGCTACGAAGGCGGCATGGAAGCCATCGCTGTACACAAGTGGGTCCTGCCAGCGAACTGGAAGTTCAACGTTGAGCAGCCGACGTCCGACATGCAGCACTCGGAGATCTCCCACGTCTCCGCGGTGGAGGCGCTCAGCTCCGGTTCGGACACCTTCGACCGCAAGACCGGTCGCAAGAAGATCCCGGAGGGCCGCCAGTTCCTCAGCCCGTACGGTCACGGCGGTGCGTTCTTCGGCAAGCGTGACGCGGAGATCCCCAACACCGGCCCTGCGCTGATCGAGTGGGAGAACACCATCCGCGACTCCATCGTGGAGCGCCTCGGTGAGTTCCGCGAGGTCCGCGGCCACATGAACGTCTTCCCCAACTTCATGCTGCTGGGCAACTACACCTTCCGCGTCACCCACCCGCGTGGCCCGAACGAGATGGAGATCTGGTCCTGGGCGTTCGTGCCAAAGGACGCGCCGGAAGAGGTCAAGGAAGCCATCCGCGTCGACGTCATGCGCACCTTCTCCCCTGGCGGCATGTTCGAGCAGGACGACGCCGAGAACTGGGAGGAGATGCAGCACATCCTCCGCGGCGCGAAGTCCCGCGAGACCGGCTTCACCTACAACATGCGCCGCGTCCCCGTCAGCTACGACGATGACGGCTACCCAGGCGCGTCCACGGCACATGTCTACTCCGACAACGCCGCGCTGAACATGTACGGCTTCTACCGCGACCTGATGGAAGACAAGTCTTGGGAACAGCTCAAGGCCGAACGAGGGGGCGTTCCGGAGGTTGACCAGCGAGACTTCACCAAGGTGATGGATCCGGAAGCAGCAGCGGCAGCTGCAGCCTCTGACGGTGCTTACGAAGGCAACGTCGATTAGTCCCTAGCTTTTACACGACCTTTGAAGGAGAAACCCATGGCGAGCAACAACACGCAAGCGTCAGAGGCAGTGACCCAGGCCCCTGCGGGTGCGGAAGATGAGCGCCTCATCGCGCGCTTCCTGTACGACGAAGCCGAAATGATGGACAACATGCAGTGGGAAGACTGGCTCGACTGCATGCACGACGACGTCGACTACTGGGCGCCGGTCCGCGAAAACCGTGTGGCCCGTGAGCGTAAGGAAGAGTTCTACCCGAAAGGGACGTCGGTCTACTTCGAGGAATCCAAGGAGTTCCTGCGCCAGCGCGTCGTCCGTCTGCAAACCAACATGGCGTGGGCCGAGGAGCCGCCGTCACGTTCACGCCACATGCTCACCAACCTGCGCATTGACGAGCGTAGCGACGGCGCCTTCGCCGTTCGTTCGAACTTCCTCATCTATCGCTCACGTGGAGAGCGCTACGAGGACACCATCGCAGGTGAGCGCCGCGATGTCATCGTGCGGGCACCGGAATCGCGTTACGGATTCCTGGTGCTCGAACGTGAGATCCGCTTCGATATGGCAACCATCCTCGTCAAGAACTTGTCTCTGTTCTACTAAAGAAAGGAAACGCTCTTGAGTACACAGATTGAAACCACGAACCTCCTGCGCATCGGCGTTGTCGTCTATGATCTCGACGCCAAAATCAAGGATTACTCCCGCATCTACGGCATTACCGACTGGGACATCGCCGAGCACGCGCCAACCGACGCAGTAGCGCACGGTCGACGCCTGGCGACGACCCCGGGCACCTGGCGGAGCGCCGTCGGCACCACCCCTGCCGTCAACGGCGAGAAGGGCCCAGGCGGACGCCCGGCGTCGAGCCTTACCTTCGAGCTCATCGAACCAACCGGCGGCGAGAGCCCCTTCAACGAGTTCCTGCGCACCAAGCGCGAAGGCATCGCGTTCCTGCAGGTCCGCTCCACCGCGGCCAACGACGAGGCGGTCGCGGAGCACTTCAAGGCGCTCGGCTACGACATCGCCTACACAGCAACTGTCGACGGCGCCACGCGCACCTTCTACGACACGCGCGAGAACCTGGGCGGCTTCCTCGTCGAGATGCTTCCGGCAACCGCCGCCGACCCGGCCCAGGTGAGCACCGACACCCGCCCGACTCAACCGGTGCAGGGCATGTACCACTTCGGTGTCCTCGTGCACGACGTCATGGCGGCGCTGCCGCACTACCGCGACGTCTTCGGCATCCAGCGCTACGAGATGAAGACGTGGGAGACCGGCTTCGGCCGCCTGGACAAGCCGTACTACCGTGGCAAGGACGGCGACACCGGCTACTTCACCGCCCAGGGCACCGCCGGTGACTTCGGCTTCGAGATCATCTCCGTCAACCACGGCGACTGCCACTACAACCGCGAATTCTTCGATGAGCGCGGCCCGGGCATCCACCACTACTTCGCGTGGATGACCACGGAGGACTCCGAGTGGGACGAGGTCGTCGCCTCCATGACCGAGGCTGGCCACCCACTGTGCATGGGCTCTAACCTGCGCGGCGGCGCCGCCGAGTTCGGCTACTTCGACACCTTCGACGCGCTCGGCGGCTACCTCATCGAGATCGTCGCGCGCCGCGAGCCACCGAAGCCGGAGTTCGCCGCGCCGGACTGGATCGTCGACTTCGAGGAGCTCGTATGATCCGCATCGTTCACCGCGGAGCTACCGATGCTCCAGAAAAGCTTCTTCACGACGTCGCATCCCTCCGCCAGCGTGACGGCATCAAGGAAGCCGAAGCGTACAAAACCCTGGCGGTCGAGGACGAGGACTGCGCCGTCGCGATCCTCGCGGAGAGCGTGTCCGACTACGCAGAGATCGTCGAAAAGCTGCCGGAGCTGCCGCACCTGCACACATTCGTGCAGGACGGCACGACGGAGATCTACGAGCAGTCCAAGTACGTCCTCGCCGACGGCGTGTGGGCCCCAGAAGCAGGCTACGACGCCCGCATCATGTGGCCAGCGCGCGGGCCAGTCAGCATTGTCATCCAGAACGCTTTCGTCGAAAACCCTGAGATGCGCGCGCTGACCGCCCAGGAAATCACCGAGACCCGCCGCGAGCCGGGCTGCCTCTACTACGCGTGGATGGAGAACCTGGAGCTGCCCAATCACCTCATGCTGCTTGAGGTGTGGGCGGACCAGACAATCTACGACCATCACTGGTTCGGGCGCATGGCCACGGGCGAGTACCGCGGCAATTCCGGACGCGAGGCTGCCACGCCGCAGCGCGGAGAACTTACCCGCGAGTTCTACCGCCAGCAGTCCTTCGAATACCACTACGGACGCCTCCTCCCTGAGGCAACCGAAAACTATTCCCACTCCGTTGCGTGGTCCGCACGCTAGCTGACCACCCCATCCCTTTCAGGAGACCCAC
>NZ_JBSZCG010000138.1:0-8134 GCF_054166365.1 Corynebacterium sp. UMB8791
ATGACTAACGCGAGCGAATCCCCAGCGCACCGTTACGGCGCTGGCCTGGCTAATCAGATTGAGCAGAAGTGGCAGACGTTCTGGAAGGACAACGGCACGTTTAACGCGCCGAACCCGGTCGGCGACCTCGCCACGGGCGACCCACTGCCCGAGGACAAACTGAATGTGCAGGACATGTTCCCGTACCCGTCGGGGGCGGGGCTGCATGTGGGTCACCCGCTTGGCTACATCGCGACGGATGTGTTTGCTCGCTACAACCGCATGTTGGGCAAAAACGTGCTGCATACGTTGGGCTATGACGCGTTTGGTTTGCCGGCGGAGCAGTACGCGATCCAGACGGGTACGCATCCGCGTACGACGACTGAGGCGAATATACAGAATATGAAGCGTCAGCTGGGCCAGTTGGGTCTGGGCCATGATCCGCGTCGTTCGGTGGCGACGACCGACCCGGAGTTTTACCGTTGGACGCAGTGGATTTTCCTGCAGATTTATAACGCCTGGTTTGATGAGGAGCTGCAGAAGGCTCGTCCGATTGAGGAGCTGGTCCGTGACCTGCTTACGGGCGCCCGCAAAACCAAGGATGGTCGCAGCTTCCGCGACTTGACGCACGCGGAGAAGCACAAGGCGATTGATGAGTTCCGCTTGGTGTACCTGTCCGATTCGATGGTGAACTGGTGCCCTGGCCTGGGCACGGTGCTGGCGAATGAGGAGGTCACGGCGGAGGGTCGTTCGGAGCGCGGAAACTTCCCGGTGTTCCGCAAGCGGCTGCGTCAGTGGATGATGCGTATTACTGACTACTCGGATCGCCTGCTCGATGACCTCGACTTGCTGGATTGGCCGGAGAAGGTCAAGGCGATGCAGCGTAATTGGATTGGTCGTTCGCGTGGTGCGCAGGTGGCGTTCGCATCGGAGGCTGGCCCGATTGAGGTCTTTACGACGCGCCCGGACACCCTGTTCGGCGCGACCTACATGGTGCTCGCGCCTGAGCACCCGCTTGTCGACGCCCTCACGGCCGATGCCTTCCCGGCCGACACGGATGAGCGTTGGACGAATGGGGCGGAGTCGCCGAAGGTGGCCGTCGAGAAGTATAGGGCGGCTATTGCTGCCAAGAGTGACTTGGAGCGCCAGGAGAATAAGGAGAAGACTGGCGTGTTCCTGGGTTCGTTTGCGACGAACCCGGTGAGCGGCGAGCAGGTCCCGATCTTTATTGCTGATTATGTGCTGACGGGCTACGGCACGGGCGCGATCATGGCGGTGCCGGCGCACGACGAGCGCGACTACGAGTTCGCGACCGTCTTTGGTCTGCCGATTGTGCCGGTGCTCGACGGCGACATCGCAGAAACTGCCTTCACCGGCGACGCGCCGCACATTAACTCGGCGAACGAGCAGGGCCTGGACCTCAACGGCCTGGGCAAGGACGAGGGTATCGCGAAGGCGATCGAGTGGCTGGCCGCGAACGGTGCTGGTGAGGAGAAGATCCAGTACAAGCTTCGCGACTGGCTCTTTGCCCGCCAGCGCTACTGGGGCGAGCCGTTCCCAATCGTCTACGACGAAAATGGCCAGGCGCACGGCCTGCCGGAGGACATGCTGCCGGTCGAGTTGCCGCAGGTGGAGGACTACAACCCGGTGTCCTTCGACCCGGAGGACGCGGATTCTGAGCCGGCGCCGCCGCTGGCGAAGGCCACTGACTGGGTCGAGGTCGAGCTCGATCTGGGTGAGGGCACGAAGAAGTACTGGCGCGACACGAACGTGATGCCGCAGTGGGCGGGTTCGTCCTGGTACCAGCTGCGCTACATCGATCCGACGAACCAGGACGCGTTCTGCGACATCGAGAACGAGCGCTACTGGACCGGCCCGCGCAGCGAGAACGATCCGGGCGGCGTGGACCTCTACGTCGGCGGTGTGGAGCACGCGGTGCTGCACCTGCTCTACGCCCGTTTCTGGCACAAGGTGCTCTATGACCTGGGCTTTGTGTCCTCGAAGGAGCCGTACCGCCGCCTGTTCAACCAGGGTTACATCCAGGCGTACGCCTACACGGATTCGCGTGGCGTGTACGTCCCGGCCGCCGAGGTGGAGGAGAAGGACGGCAAGTTCTACCGCGACGGCGAGGAGGTCAACCGCGAGTACGGCAAGATGGGCAAGTCCCTGAAGAACGCCGTCGCGCCGGATGACATCTGCCGCGATTATGGTGCGGATACCCTGCGCGTTTACGAGATGTCGATGGGCCCGCTGGACACGTCGCGCCCGTGGGCGACGAAGGACGTCGTCGGCGCGCACCGTTTCCTGCAGCGCCTGTGGCGCCTGGTTGTGGACGAGGAGTCCGGCGAGGTCACCGTCACCGACGCCGCGCTCACCGAGGATGACAACAAGCAGCTGCACCGCACCATCGCCGGTGTCCGCGACGATTACGAGCACCTGCGGGACAACACGGTCGTCGCAAAGCTGATTGAGTTCACGAACTACCTGACCAAGACGTACCCGTCGGGCGCCCCGCGCGCGGCGGTCACTCCGCTGGTGCAGATGGTCGCGCCGCTCGCCCCGCACATCGCCGAGGAACTCTGGGCGAAGCTCGGCCACGCCGACACCATCACGTTCGAGCCGTTCCCGACCTTCGAGGAATCATTCCTTGTCGACGCCACCATCGAACTCCCCGTCCAGATCAACGGCAAGGTGAAGGCCCGGATTGACGTCCCGACGGACGCCTCCAAGGAGGACACCGAGGCGGTTGCGCTGGCGGATGCGCGCGTCAAGGAACTGGCCGACGGCAAGAACGTGGTCAAGGTGATTGTGGTGCCGGGACGCATGGTGAACCTGGTCGTTAAGTAAACGTTCAGGAAACGTGTAGGTGCTGCGGAGCGTTTGTGTGTACTGTTGGGCACCATGACTGAACCAAATACACCTAACAACGATCCGCAGAACCCGGGCGGCATCCCGTCCTACCCGGAATACGGCGCGTCGCCATACGGTCAGTCCTCGGGACAGCCTTCCGGCCAGTCTTACGAGGAGCAGGCCGATTTCGGTGCGTTTGACGTCAACTCGGCCACCCAGGCGTCCGGGGAGAGTGCGTTGCGTTACCACGGCGCCCAGCTCGCCGTCCCGACGAGCCCCGCAGCAGCCATGCTTGCTAACGACGACGGCTTCGTCGGCATCACGCCTTCCCAGTACGGCGACGGCGTCACGCCGCACCCGATCAGCAACCCGGCCGTCAACGGCGTCGCGCACGGGCTGGGCACCGGGAAGCTGTCCGTCGGCGCTGCGCTGAAGTACGGTTTCAAAACTGCCTACGCCAACCCGGGCACCTGGCTGGTGCTCGCGTTTGTGTACGCGCTGCTGAACAACATCGGGGCCGTCTTCCAGAGCGACACGGTCAGCGCCCTGGGCATGCTGGCCCTATTCTTCGTCACGCCGCTGTTCCTGGCCGCCGCGCTGCAGCAGACTCTGGTCGGCCCGAAGCAGTTCATCCTGAAGGACATCAAGTCGGCCGCGTACGGCAAGACGCTTGGGATGACGGTGGTCGTCGGCATCATCACGTCCCTGATCTTCTTCGTGCTTATGGCGATCGGGTTTGTCGCCGGGTTTGCCGGCGCGGACCCGGAGGCGCTCCTGACCGCCTCGAGCGGTGATCTCAGCGCTATCGACCCATCCGCGTTCGTGACCCTATTCGTTGGGATCGGCATCGCGGTGCTGATCATGTTGCTTATCTCGCCGTTCTTCATCTTCCAGTCGTTCTACGCAGCCGACAACAACGGCACTTTCGGCGACGCCTTCAAGGCCGGCTTCACCACAGCGAAGCGCAACTACGGTGGTCTGCTCGGCCTGATGATCGTCTGCGGGATCCTGATGGCCACCGTCTCCGGCAGTGGCGCCGCCTCCAGCGTGGCCGCTTTTGTCTCGCTGGTGTTGGGCACGCTGCTGGCCGCCCCAGCACTCCTGGCGATGGTATACGCCTACCGCCAGGTCTCCGGCGGCCCCGTCCCGCACGAGGTAGCCGTTGCCTAAGCGCAGCACCTACTACACGGCCGTGGCACTGACCGCCGCGGCCGTGCTCTTTTTTACCGTCGGCAAGGCGTACGTTGGCCTGCCCGGGGTGTGGGACACAATCTCCCACGAGGTCCGCCACCTGCGCCTCATCCCCTTCGGCTCCTTCATCTACTACCGAGTCTGGTGGGGGCCGTGGCTCAACCTCATCGGCAACATCGTCCTCTTCCTTCCCGTCGGCTACTTGGCCCGCCTCCGGCTCGGCAAGGTCTGGAAGGCCGCCCTGGTGTCGATGGTGGCGTCACTAAGCATTGAAGTAGCCCAGTACGTGCTCGCCGCCGGCTACTCAGATATCGACGACCTCATCATCAACACCGCCGGCGGCACCCTGGGCGCTACACTTGCCCACATGCCCAGCTTCACCCGCACCATCTTCCCCGACGGCAACGAGCCCGACGCCCGCTTCACCCTCGCCAACGAGCGCACCTTCCTCGCCTGGACCCACACCGCGCTGGCATTCCTGGCAGGCGGCATCGCCCTCGGCGCCTTCGACGTCACCGGCATCCCACCCGGCACCCAAACCTTCGCCGCCGCCACCGTGATCGTGATCGGCATGGCTATCGCTGCCGGCGCCGCCATCCGCTGGGTCCGCGTCGAACGAGCGCTGCGCCACGGTCGCCCGCTGCCCGCCCCAGCGATCGCGCCGCTGCTCGGCGTCGGCATCTTGGTCGCCTCCATCGTGGTGTTAGTGGGGCTCCTCTCGTGACCATCCCAGTTGCCGACCCCGGCCTCCAGCCCGAGCGCACCGCCCTGAGCTGGACCCGCACCGCCCTGGCCATGCTCGTCTGCTCGATGGCGCTCCTGCGCTGGTCCTACGCCTACCCCGTACCCGTCTTCGGTGCCATCGGGCTCCTGCTCACCCTGGCAGTGGTGCTCATCTCCAGATATCGACGCCTCTACCGCACCGAAGCGCACAACCTCGCCCAGGAGCGCTCCCAACCAAACACGGCCTCCGTCCTTGCTACTGCGTGTGCGCTGGTTGCGCTTGGTGGCCTGGGCCTGTGGCTGGTCCTTGTGAATTAAGGGGTCGAGGGTCTGCGCACCTTTTTCCTGCCTAAAAAATCCGCGACCTGGGCAAACGCGCCGGGCCGTGGGCGAACGCTCTGTGTCAAGTGGTTGTGGGCCAGATTCATGGTTAACAATGCATCATCAATGCACGCGGCGTCGGCGCCGTTTCCAGCTTCTTGAGACCATCTTGTTTTGAAACCCAGTTTTTGATGGCGCTCTGAGTGTACGTTCCGTTGTTCTGGGTCATGCCAGGGCTGTTGAACTTCAGCGTGCAGTGATTCTGGTAGTTCTTAGTGCTCATCGTGTTCGACGCAGCATCGGCAGTCGGCGCGAGCATGGAAGCAGCCATCGCGGCGGCGAGAACGGTAGCGGTGATCTTCTTCATCGTGATGTCCTTATATATAGAGATGAAGCCCCGCACGGTGCGGGGCTTCAGGGGTGCTGAGTTGCCTACTTGAGGAGGTCAGTCAGGAACTGCGCAACAGGCGCTGGCAGCATGTGGCGGAACTCAGGCGAGAACGCCGCACCAAGCGCCGCAATGCCGATGCCAAGAGGCACAATGACCTTCAACAGCCAGTACGCAGCCGCGCGGCCCTGGTGAGGTTCGACCACGGAGGACAGCGAGTTCACGAAGTTAGTGGAGTAGTTCTCGCCGTTCGCGCAGGCCTGTAGCGCGAGCAGATCTTCGCCCTTCTTAAAGTTGTAAAGCGTAGCGTCTTCGTCGCCTTGCAGGTAGAGCCCGTGGTACAGGAGAATGGCATTAGCGGTAGTGGCATCTGGCATCTTCAGCTTCGCCTGTGCAGGGGTGAGCGTATCCGGCAG
Organism: Corynebacterium sp. UMB8791; assembly: GCF_054166365.1. NCBI lineage: Bacteria > Bacillati > Actinomycetota > Actinomycetes > Mycobacteriales > Corynebacteriaceae > Corynebacterium > Corynebacterium sp. UMB8791. Next base: position 5,869 of record NZ_JBSZCG010000138.1, read on the forward strand.
ACCGTATGAGTGCGTGATCTTGCACGAATTGCCGGAGACGACGGTGGTCACCACGTATGCGTCGTCATAGCTGCTGCCCTTGTCTTCCGCAGCACCAGCTGTCGGGACGGCCAGGCCGAGTGCCATGGTTGCAGCTACGGCTGCGGTTGCGAACTTCTTCACAATGAGATCTCCTTTAGTTGACAGGAAGAATTAAGGTTCCTGTTCATTTAATCCCCCCCCCCCCCCCCTATCTTTTGTCAATTTCTGGTTACCAGGCCTTACGCTGTGTCGGTGGAGCGTCGAACTGGGGACGTCAGTTCGAGAAACGTTGGGTATCACAGAGGTTCTTGTGCGTCATGCGATGGATGCCCGATTGCAGGAATGGAGCCGGAGGGAAACCGGCAACCCTAGCTGACGTCTTGAAGAGCCTGCTTCTCTGCTCCTTCTCTGCTCCGAAGCCTCACACAAGGTAAGCGACGAGAGGTATTGCGGCGTGCACGGAAGGGTGCAGCCCGACCTCGGCGATCAGCATGGCACTCCGTAATTCCCGCGCTTTTAACTCGGCACAGGAACGCCAGGATAAAAACGAGGAATTCCTGTACGTTAGCTGTGCACCACAATCCAGAACCGGACAGCATCGAACTGGGAAAATAGCACCTCGGATAACAGGGGGACCCTGAATTTGGTGCGCCACCCGTCAAAAAGGATCGGTCTCAGCAAAAGGAAGAAAGCCCTACATGTGCAAAATGTCCTGTAGAGCTTTCTCACTTTATAGCGAGGGACCTTGTCCTCACTTCCTCTTCACGTATGCGACTCCTGGAGAAGTTCAACGCAAGCTGCCGCTGAGCTATGCCAATCAACTTGGCAAGGTCATCCGGTACGCGAATGGTTTACAATTCCCGTCGACCTCCTCCGGGCGACCAAAACCCCTGGCCCCCGCACCCGGGGAGTATCGCCACACCCAACTTAAAACGAAAGAACCCCTCCCGATGCTTCGACGCTGCGTCGGTATTCGGGCGAGGTTCCTTCTACTGGAGTGCACTCGAGCCGGAGACTCTACTCACTCTCTCGCTTGACACGCTAACCAATGGGACAGACAATAGTCAAGTCTAAAGGTGCCTTCATGGGGGTGTAAGGCTATGCACGGAAGCACACACGCTAAAAACGTATTAAAAGCGCTCGGCCAACAACGGATGGAAAAATTTCTAGCGCAAAGCGGAAATCATGCTGGTAGAGCGCTCAAGTTGTACGCTTGGGATGCCGAACTCTCTGCAGCAATGGGGAGCCTCATCGCTATCCTAGAAGTAGTTCTCCGAAATAAGATTTGCGCGGCTATCGATATTTGGAGCGATCAGCCCCCGGGCAGTAACAAAAATTGGATTCTCACTCCGGACCAAAACGTTCAGTCTCCATTATCGGAAATCAGTAAAGCAATCTCAGGACCCGCTATAAACAAAGCACAGAAAGCTAAAGAGATTCGAGATAACGGTGCCGGCCTCTTCACTGGACATCACTTACGTAGTGGGCACGGCTTGACACGCGATGACGTAATCGCTCAGGTCTCACTCACTCAATGGAAACAGAATTTTTTCTACCGAGAGCCCGAAATACAGGACGACGGGAGCATGAAATTCTTTCCGGACCAAGTTACGTATACAAGAGCAAAAGCAGTCTACGAAGCGATTACTCACAAAGCTCTATCAGGTGGACCTTCACCGATTGCACCTGACCGTGCAAGTCTTATCATGCACCACGCTGTGCTGCTTCGAAACAGAATTAGCCACCAAGAAACGCTCATCAACATCGATTGCAAGGTGTATCGCCAAGAGTTTCTCGAACTTTTAAAATGCCTCGACCAAGATGTTCTGGCCTACTACACTGCCAACGACCCTATTCCCGAAATTTTAAGCAGGGATCCTCGAAACACTGCTCCGCGATAGCCTCGCTCGCTTTTCAGCTTGTCATCCACGCCAGCGGCAATGGTATCCGCGCCAAAACGCATTGCATGCATCATGTGTGGGGGCGCTCTCGCTCGCAGGAAATGAAACTCGGTCATGCATTGCACCCCCACGCCATTGGCAACGTCAGGCAGCGGACCCGCGTTTGTTGTCGACGCCAATTCCCCCATCTTGCGCTGACCTGCATTGGTCAACGCTAAGAGGTCGCCCGGAACGTCCCGTCGGCCAACAGGCCGAACCGCACGCAAATCTGTTCACAAAATCTCTAGCAACGCTCCCACGACACATCCCACCCCGCCACACCTCACCCACTACACTGTGTATCC
>NZ_JBSZCG010000139.1:0-7425 GCF_054166365.1 Corynebacterium sp. UMB8791
ATGCGAAATCGTAGAATGTCAGCCACTGTGGTGGCGCTGGCGCTGGGGGCGTCCGCGCTCGTGGTGCCACAGGTGGACGCGCAGAGCGCCGAAGAGAACCGATGCCACGACGTGCTGAGCGCGAACACCTTGTTCCCGCACCAGCACGTTGGTGCCGTGACTACGCCGAACGAGGGCTCGTTTGAGACGGGCACCCGCGTTGTCAACGAGCAGGGCCAGGTTGAGGTGTACTACTGGGTCAGCCTCCACGGCGACGGCGAGCACGCTGTGGACTCGATGGTTTCCGAGCTGCGCATGAACCAGACCGGCATCTCTGATTTCGAGGAGACCTTCACCCTTTCGGCGGTGTCTGTAGGGGAGACTATCCCAGGAGCGGTGCGTTCCGGCGAGGATAGCACCACCAATATGGACCTGAACGTCACCGGCACCGCGCACGTTGAGCCGGTCGAGCTGCACCTTTCGGAAGGCTCCCCGGTGGTGTCCGCGAAGGTCACCCTCGAGGACGTGAAGGACATCAAGGAAGGCGAGACACGCACGTTCGCGTGGGTCGCCCGAAGCGTAGGCAACGGCTACGAGAACTTCCCGAACCGCCTGGGCTTCGAAGCCCGCAACATCGCCGAGGTTGACCTGCTGCCGGTCCCGGCAGAGAACGCGCAGTGCTTCCCGCTGCAGGCGGCTCAGGACGAGGTGCCGGTTGTCACCGCGAACGGCAAGGAGTTTGCGACGAACATCCAGGTCACCAACGGTGCTGGGGAAGATTACGCTCGCGTGATTGCTGTCGTGACGCGAAACGGTAAGGCTGTCGAGGGCGCGAATGCGCGCGTCGATAAGGATGGCCGCGTGCATGTCACCCTGCCTGTCGGCGGGACCGGCGAAATCGACAATGACAAGCCTGAAGCGCTCCAGGTTGAGGTGTACGCCACCCCGCGCGACGGCTCCGACCAGCTCAACCTGCAGAAGTACAAGGACAACGCCAAGATCGGCGAAACGTTCCAGCTCAAGACCCAGCAGTGGGCCCCAAGCTACGGCAACGAGAAGACCTCCCCGGGCAAGACGGCAACCGTCGCGCTGAAGCCGGGCAGCCCGAAGTACCCTGACGGCACCACCTTCGAGGTTATCGGCGCTACCCCAAGCAGCGAGGCTCGCCCATGGGACGTCACTCTGGAAGAGGGCAGCAACGCGCTCAAGGTCACCGCGCCGATGAGCGCGCGCCTGGAAGACACCGTGACCGTGCAGGTCAAGGCCACCTACCCAGACGGATCCCACGACGTGCTGGAGTCCGTGGTCGGCGTTGACACGACCCTGGCGCAGGAGCACACCCCTGGCTACGACGTGGTGATTACCCGCCCATCCGTCACAGTGACGCTGCCGCAGGTCCGTGACCAGGAGCTGCCGGCCGACACGACCTTCAAGATCGCCCCTGACCAGCAGCTCGGTGATTGGACGGTGGGCGTCGATAAGCGCACCGGCGAGATCACCGCAACGCCGCCGGCGAACGCCCGCGACGGCGAAACGAAGACCATCAACGTTGAGGTGACCTTCCCAGACGGCTCCACCAAGGTCGTACCGGGCACCGTCATCGTCAGCGCGCCGCCGCAGGCACAGAACCCAGACGCGTACTACCTGGCAGAAACCACCCGCCCAGGTGTCGAGGTCACCGTGGACGCCCCAGAGTTCAGCGCTGATGCGCCGAAGGGCACCACGTTCACCATCCATGACGCCTACGAGGTCCCGAAGGGCTGGAAGGTCAACGTCAACGAGGACGGCTCCGTTACCGCGACCCCGCCCGCCGACGCCAAGCCAGGCGACCGCATTGTCGTGCCTGTCCAGATCACCTACCCGGATGGTTCCTCGATCACCCGTCCAGCAGTCGTCGTAGTTGTCGACGACGCCCCCAAGGGCACCAACGACGTCCAGTTCCCACCGAAGCCGACCAAGCCGGGCACCGTCGTAGTTGTCACCCCGAAGGGTGGCACCGAGGGCTCCACCTACGTTGTCGAGCAGAAGGACATCCCTGAAGGCTGGACCATCAACATCGACGAGAACACCGGTGTCGCGCACGTCACCCCACCAGCAGACGCCAAGCCAGGCGACTTCGGCGTGATTAACGTGCAGGTCACCGACCCGAACGGCAACACCATCACGCGCCCAATCGTCGTGACCGTCATCGACGACCCGGCCGCACCCGTCGACCCGAACCCGGCCACCCCGGCCGCCCCGGACCAGAACTACACCCCGAAGCAGACCAAACCGAACCAGACCGTGACCGTCAACCCGACGCCACGCGCGCCGGGCGGCACCACCTTCGTTATCTCGCCTGAGTACAAGGTGCCGAAGGGCTGGAAGGTCACCGTCGGCGAGGACGGCGGCGTCACCGCCACCCCGCCTGCCGACGCCAAGTCCGGCGACTACACCGTCGTCCCAGTCGACATCACCTACCCAGGCGGCCAGAAGGTCACGCGCCCAGCAACCATCCTGGTTGTTGACGACGCCGACACCCCCGAAGGCCAGCCACCAGTCGACTACAACCCTGGCCGTACCAAGGGCGGCGTCACCGTTGTCGTGCCGCCAAGCACGCAGCCTGACGGCGCGACCTTCAAGATCGTCGACGGCTGGAAGGCGCCGGAAGGCTGGAGCGTCACCATCAACGACGGCGGCTCAGTTTCCGTCACGCCACCTGCCGACGCCAAACCAGGCGAGCAGGTCGTCGTCCCAGTAGAGGTCACCTACCCAGGCGGTAAGACCGTCACCCGCCCAGCCATTGTCACCGTCGGTGGCGACACCCCGCCAACCGCGGCAGGTAAGGACACCCCTCCAACCATCGAGGTCACCCCTAAACCAGGCTCCACGGAGAAGGCTGTGGTCACCCCGGGCACGCAGCACATCGTGATCAACGTGCCAGGCGCCAACATCGGCGACCTGAAACTGCCCGACGGGTGGACCGCTAAGCGTGAAGGCGACAAGGTCATCATCGTCCCACCAGCTGAGCGGACCCCGGACCCCAAGGGCTTCGACATCACGATCCCAGGCCGCGAAGGCGACGTCACCGTCCACGTCGTTGTCCAGGGTGAAGACCAGCCGAAGACCCCAGGCAAGAGCTCGACCGATGACCTGCAGCGCTGCTTCGCCGACATGTCCTCCCACGGCGGGCCACTCCTGTGGCTCATCCCGCTCGGGTTGGCAGTCGCCGTCGGCGCGCCACTCATCGCCGCAATGGGCCCAGAGATCAGCGCCTCCGCGCGCCGTGTCTCCGAGCAGATGAACATCCCGAACCCGTTCGGCAACTTCGGCGACAACCGACCTGACTTCCTGAAGCAGCTCGACGTTGAAGCCGCCCGCCTGAACGCCAAGTTCGGCCCGCAGGCCACCGAAGCCCTCGGCGCCATCGCAGCGGTCACGCTCGGCATTGGTGCCCTGGCCGGCCTGCTCTCCCTGTGTGCCCCAGGCGAGAACGGCGCAGCCAACAAGATCCAGCAGAGCTCCAACGAGGGCTCCTCGCTCGGCGACTTCCTCGGCCGGAAGCCATCGACCACGGCACCTGCCACGACCTCGACGGCAGCTCCCACGACCTCGGCTGAGCCGACCACCCCTAAGGAGAAGTAGCTCCTCTGTAAACAACCCCGCGACCGGTGAGTTGGGTCGCGGGGTTTTGTCGTGCTGGACCCGCGCACCAAATTCCCTCATACGGTCGGCGCGACCTGGGGAAATGCTTTGGCGACTTTTCAAAATGCCGGATTTTGGTGCGCAACTACCCTCCTCGCGCACCACATTCCTGGGTTTTCGCGGGACGGATTGGAAAAATCAAGGTCACTGGCAGCCGGTGGGGGAATTTGGTGTCTCCGTGCGTGGTGTGAGTGCCAAAGGACGCAGTTCTCCCTTAGTGCCAGGATGGTTGTGAACGTCAATCCATAGGAGGTTTTGTTCATGACCGACCCACAGTTGCCTGAGTTGGTGTGATCCATACGCCGCACGGCCCGATCCAGACCCCCGCGTTCATCCCGGTGGCCACGAAGGCCACGGTGAAGACGCTCACCCCGGAGCAGATTCACCAGACCGGTGCGCAGGCGATCCTGTCCAACGCCTACCACCTGTACCTTCAGCCGGGTCCCGACATCGTGGACGAGGCCGGGGGCGTCGCCGCCTTCGAAAACTGGGACGGCCCGACCTACACGGACTCGGGTGGCTTCCAGGTGATGAGCCTGGGCGTCGGCTTCAAGAAGGTCCTGGCCATGGACACCGCCGGGCTCACCGACAAAGACATCCGGGCCGAGAAGCGTAAGCGCATGGCGATGGTCGACGAAGACGGCGTCGACTTCAAGTCTGTCATCGACGGTTCCAAGCACCGCTTCACCCCCGAGGTGAGCATGCAGATCCAACACCAGCTCGGCGCCGACATCATGTTCGCCTTCGACGAGCTCACCACCCTCGTGGATACCCGCGACTACCAGGAGCGTTCCGTGGAGCGCACCCACCGCTGGGCGAAGCGCTGCCTCGACGAGCACCACCGCCTCACCGAGGCGCGCACGCACCGCCCGAAGCAGTCACTGTGGGGCGTGGTGCAGGGCGCCCAGTACGAAGATTTACGACGCCACGCCACCCGCGGACTGCTCGACCTCGACAGGGAGGCGCGCGAGGCCGGCCGACGCGGCTTCGGTGGCTTCGGCATCGGCGGCGCCCTGGAGAAGGAAAACCTGGGCACCATCGTCGGCTGGGTCACCGATGAGCTGCCCGTGGACAAGCCGCGCCACCTGCTGGGCATCTCCGAGCCGGACGACATTTTCACCGCCGTCGAAGCCGGCGCCGATACGTTCGACTGCGTCGCGCCGACGCGGCTTGGTCGCCGCGGTGGCGTCTATACGCTAGATGGGCGCATGAACCTGATGAACGCCCGGTTCAAGCGGGACTTCTCCGGCGTCGATGAGGAGTTCGGTGGCTACGTCTCCGAGAACTACTCGCGCGCCTACATCCACCACCTGCTCAAGGCCAAGGAGTTCTTGGCGGGGACGCTGTGCACCATGCACAACCTGGAGTTCATGATCCGCCTGGTGGACAACATCCGCCACGCCATCGACGCCGGGGAGTACGAGGCGTTCCGCGACGAGTTTATGGGCAGGTACTACGCGGGGAAGTAGATGATGGTGGCTAGAGGCTCTGTTGCTGGGTGGGTACAACAAACTGCGTGCGCCAAGTAGCAAGCAAGAACAGAAGGAGATTCGAGCTGCAAGGGCTGCGTTGGAGCAGTGGAAGCGTGACCAATACCCCTGATCTTATGTGCTGTAACACATAAGATCAGGGGTATTGAATCAGCGGATGAAAGGTGTGGGAATGGGGACTACAGCATTTGAAGAATTCGTAAAACCGTATCGGGAAGCAGCTTCACCAGCTGCTGAGATCGTGCGAGATGCTGCTGCTCGTGCGTTTGCTTCCGAGATTGCAGACCGAAGGGCAGTGGGTGCTGCCCTGATGGCAGCGAGGAAAGAACGCGACGCAACGCAGCAAGAGGTTGCAGATTCCGCTGGGATCCAGCAAGCCGAGTTGAGCCGCATTGAAAACGGGCTTGGTAACCCGACTGTTGACACTTTGCTCAAAGTGCTTGCGGCCCTTGATCTCAGATTGGTGTTCGAGCCAGCTCCTAGCGCCGGCTCTGGGCGTTAGCTTCGCAGCTCCGCGTGCAGTTCCTGCTCGCGGCGGCGTACCCACGCGATGGTCGGGTACGTGATCGGGAGTAGGACGACTTCGAGCAGGGTCTTCCACAGGAAGCCGACGACGACGTAGTTGATGAACTGACCTGGCGTTTCGATGCCGATGACCGCCGCTGCGATGGCGCAGAACAGGAGGGTATCGGCGAACTCGCCGACGATGGTGGAGCCGATGAGGCGGGCCCACAGGCGGTCGTGTCCGAACCGGTCTTTCATTTTCTGCAACACCCACGCGTTGAGCAGCTGGCCTGCGATGTAGCCGGCTAGGGACGCCATGACGATGCGCGGCATGAGGCCGAGGATCGTCGAGAAGGGTTCTTGCATGTCGTAGAAGTCGGCGCCGGGGAGCCAGATGGCGATGTAGAAGGACACGACGGCCAGGATGGCGATGCCGAATCCGGTGAAGATCGCCCGGCGGGCGGCTTTGAATCCGTAGACTTCGGCGAGCACGTCGCCGAGGACGTATGCAAGTGGGAAGAGGAAGAAGGCGCCGTCGGTGATGAATGGTCCGAGGGCGACTCCCTTCTGTGCTGTGATGTTGGAAATGAGGAAGACGGCGCAGAACACAGATACCAGGACAGGGTAAAGCGATCGCGCAAAAGTTTCTTGGTTTGTCACGGCTACATATCCTATACACATGAATGCTGGACGGTATGCACCTTCTCCGAGTGGGGATCTTCATTTCGGCAATCTGCGGACGGCGTTGCTGGCGTGGTTGTTTGCGCGTCGGAGTGGGCGGCGTTTTTGGTTGCGGGTGGAGGATGTTGATTCGGAGCGTTCGTCGGAGGCGGCGGGGCGTCGTCAAATAGAGGACTTGTTGGCGCTGGGCCTTGATTTTGATCCGCCGGTGGTGTGGCAGTCGCAGCGTTCGGCGTTGTATGAGGCGGCGTTGTTGCAGCTCCCGGTGTATGAGTGCTACTGCACGCGCCGCGAGATTCGGGAGGCGGCGAGTGCGCCGCATGCGCAGCCTGGGATGTACCCGGGCACGTGCAGGGACTTGGATGAGGAGCAGCGAGCTTTTCGACGCCACCAGCTTTCGCAAGAGGGTCGCATGCCTGCCCTTCGTCTGCGTGCCGATGTGCGGGAGTGGACGGTTCGTGACTTCTTTGCCGGGGAGGTGACTGGGCCTGTCGATGACGTGGTGGTGCGCCGCGGTGGCAACCTTGCGCAGGCGCAGGCGGGGGACTGGGCGTATAACTTGGCGGTGGTCGTCGACGACGTGGACCAGGGGGTTGACCAGGTGGTTCGTGGGGATGATTTGTTGATGTCGGCGCCCGCGCAGGCGTACATGACGCACTTGTTGGGCGGGCAAGAACCCGAGTATGTGCACGTGCCGCTGGTGCTCAACGCGGAGGGCAAGCGGCTGGCGAAGCGCGACGGGGCGGTGACGTTTGCGGAGATGTCGCAGCGCATTGGGGTGGATGGCGTGGTGCGGGCGCTGGCGGAATCGATTGGGTGCGCAGGCGCTGTGACGGCGCAGGAGATCCTTGAGCGCTTTGATCCTGAGAAGCTCTCAGCGGATCCTTTCATCTGGACAAATACACCCGAGCGGGGGTAACCGCTGGTTGAATAACATGCATGTGATGCAAATATTTTGACGACAACTGTGCAGGTCCGGGCGTTCGCTGAAAATAAACTGTCAAAAGTACTTGAAACTTCTTAAAAACCGTTCATGATGAATGGATAGCACAAATAACACACAGTTGCCTTTGAGGGGAGTTTCAGA
>NZ_JBSZCG010000140.1:0-6376 GCF_054166365.1 Corynebacterium sp. UMB8791
ATGATTCGTTTTTCACGTAAGACCATCGTGGCTGTTGCAGCCGCCGCAGCGATGACGCTGACCGCCTGCTCTGAAGCAGAGTCGAACAACGCGTCCACTTCGGAGACCCAGGCTAGCGCCTCCGCTACGACGACTGCCGCGGAAAACGGCACCGTGACCGTGACCGACAACTATGGCGAAAAGACTGTGCCGACTCCGCCGAAGCGCGTCGTTGCGCTCGACAACCGCACCTTCGAGCTCCTGGACTCCTGGGGTGTGAAGCCGGTTGCGGCGCCAAAGAAGTTGGTTTCGAAAGATGTTCCGGGCCTGCGAGACAATGACGATATTGCGGACATCGGCAATCACAAGGAGCCGAATCTGGAGATCATCGTTGCAGCTGACCCGGACGTAATCATCTCGGGCCAGCGTTTTGAAAAGTACGACGACGAGATTCAGAAACTTGTTCCAAACGCAGTACTCGTCGACTTCGAACCACGTGACGATGAACCCTTCGACCGTGAGTTGATCCGTCAGACCCTCGAGCTCGGCGAAATCTTCGGTAAGCAGGCCGAAGCGGAGAAAACCGTCGAAGACTTCACCAAGGCAGTACAGCGTGCTCGCGACGCATACGACCCAGCGCAGACCGTGATGGCTGTCAACGTTTCTGGTGGGGAAATCGGATATGTTGCGCCGGGCATCGGCCGCACCTTTGGCCCCCTCTTTGACCTCATCGGTTTCACTCCGGCGCTGAAGGTAGAAAACGCCTCGAGCGACCACAAGGGTGACGATATTTCTGTTGAGGCTATCGCCGACTCCAACCCAGATTGGATCTTCGCCCTTGACCGCGACGCGGCCATTAAGAAGGAAGGGGAGTCCCCGGCTGCTCTGAGCGTGCTGAGCGACTCTGCCGCACTGCAGAATGTCACCGCAGTCAAGGAGAACCACATCTATGTGGCTCCGCAGGACACCTACATCAACGAGTCCATCCTGACCTACACCGAAATCCTGAACGGCATTGCTGACCAGCTGGAGGCCGCCAAGTAATGGCGCAACCGGGTACGCGCACCCACCCCAAACTTCTTAACTGGAAGCTTGGGGTGGGTCTCGTCATTGTGATCGTGCTGCTGGCCTTGTCCTTATTGGTTGGCCAGTACGACGTTTTTCGATCAAGCGACGGCTGGGACATGTTCAAAACCACCCGCGTTCCGCGCACTATCGCGCTGGTGCTTGCTGGCGCCGCGATGGCGATGAGCGGTCTGATCATGCAGATGCTCACGCAGAACCGCTTCGTCGAGCCCACCACGACGGGTACCACCGAGTGGGCTGGCCTGGGCTTGCTGGCGTCGTACGTATTTTTGCCCGACGGCACGATCCTGCAGCGCATGATCATTTCCGTCACCTTCGCATTCATCGGGACGATGGTCTTCTTTGCGTTCCTTCGGAGGGTGACGCTGCGCTCGAGCCTGATCGTCCCGATCGTCGGCATCATGCTCGGCGCCGTTGTCAGCGCATTCTCCACGTTTTGGGCGCTTCAAACTGACCTGCTTCAGTCGCTCGGGATTTGGTTCGCTGGCTCGTTTACCTCAGTGATTTCCGGGCAGTACGAGGTACTCTGGATCGTCGTCGCGGTCGTGATTGCCGTGTTCTTCTACGCCGACCGCCTTACGGCCGCCGGCCTGGGGGAGGACGTCGCCACGAACATTGGCCTTAACTACGGCCGCATCATCTTGGTCGGAACGAGCCTCGTTGCGGTCGCAGCGGGCGTCGTGACGGTGGTCGTCGGCAATCTTCCTTTTCTTGGGCTCATTGTTCCCAACATTGTTTCCATGATGCGTGGCGACGACCTCCGCTCCAACCTTCCGTGGGTCTGCCTCCTTGGCGTCGGCATCGTCACCGTGTGCGACTTGCTGGCCCGCACGATCATCGCCCCGTTCGAGATCCCGGTGTCCGTCATCTTGGGCATCATCGGTGCGGTGGTTTTCGTCTTCTTGATCGTGAGGCAGAGTCGCCGTGCCTAAACAGCTTATCGACGCCCGCTTCGTCGGAGCCTTCCAATCCACCAAGAGCAAAACCCGCTACTGGATAATTCTTGCGTGCCTTATCATCGCCGCCGTAGGGTTTACTGCCGGTCTGTTGGCGTACGGCAACCCCATGGACTTCGGCACCACCGGATACTGGCTGATTGCGAAGCGCCGTTTGAACTCGGTTATCGCGATGGCGATTGTGGCGCTGTGCCAGGCGGTGGCGACCGTTTCGTTCCAAACGGTGACGAACAACCGCATCATTACGCCGTCCATCATGGGTTTTGAAGCCCTCTACGTGTCGATTCACACCTCGACCGTGTTCTTCCTCGGTGCCGCTGGCCTGAACAATGGATATACGCTCCAGATGTTCGTGCTGCAGCTAGTGCTCATGGTTGGCCTGAGCCTTGTGCTGTACGCGTGGCTGTTGTCCGGAAAGCACGCAAATATGCACGCGATGCTGCTGGTCGGCATCGTGATCGGTGGCGGACTCGGCAGCGTGTCGACGTTCATGCAGCGCCTCCTCACACCAAGCGAGTTCGACGTCCTCACCGCGCGGTTGTTTGGCTCCGTCAACAACGCGGATCCTGAGTACTATCCGGTCGCTATCCCACTCGCGGTCGGCGCCACAGCACTACTGGTCTTCAATTCACGCCACCTCAACGTCCTCGCACTCGGCAGAGATGTCACCGTGAACCTCGGCGTTAGCCACCGATTCCACTCGATCTTCACATTGGTGCTGGTCTCCATCTTGATGGCGGTCTCGACCGCGCTCGTCGGGCCGATGACGTTCCTGGGGTTCCTCGTAGCGACGCTCGCGTACCAATTCTGCGATACCTACGACCACCGTTACATCTTCCCAATGGCAGTACTGCTGGGATTCTGCGTACTCAGTGGCGCCTACTTCATCATGAACCACGTGTTTTATGCGCAGGGCGTCGTGTCAATCATCATTGAGCTCGTCGGTGGCATCACCTTTTTGGCAGTCATCTTGAAGAAGGGACGCTTATGATCACGCTGAAAGAAGTCCGCAAAGACTACGGCGACGACGTCAAAATCGGACCCGTCAATATCGAGATTCCCGCTGGTGGCATCACCGCGCTCGTCGGGCCGAACGGCGCAGGGAAGTCGACGCTCCTCACGATGATTGGGCGTCTCTTAGCTATCGACTCCGGCACCGTCGAAATCGGCCGTATGGACGTCACCAGCGCTAAATCAAAAGATCTCGCAAAGATCATCTCGATCTTGCGTCAGGAGAACCACTTTGTGACGCGCCTGACGGTGCGCCAGCTCGTCGGCTTCGGGCGCTTCCCGTACAGCCATGGACGTCTCACTCCCGAGGACGAGCAGATCATCTCGAAGTACATCGACTTCCTTGGTCTCCACGAACTCGAAAACCGTTACCTGGATCAGCTCTCAGGAGGGCAGCGTCAGCGCGCTTACGTTGCGATGGTGCTCTGCCAGGAAACTGACTATGTTCTTCTCGACGAACCACTAAACAATCTCGACATTGCACACTCGGTGGAAATGATGAAGCACCTGTACTCCGCCGCGAGGGACTTCGGGCGGACCATCATCATCGTGCTGCACGACATCAACTTCGCAGCGAAGTACGCCGACTACATCTGCGCCACCAAGGATGGTCAGATCGCCGCGTTTGGGACTCCGCGCGAAATCATGAACGACGAGTTGCTCACGCAAATCTTCAACACGCCCGTGCATGTAATTGAGGGCCCGGATGGGCCACTCGCTACATATCACTAAAATGCTCGTTACGCAGGCGATTTGTGTTGTTTGTTGGTTCGTGGTTAAGTTATCCCTCGTTGCCGACGAGCGGCCTGGCCGCTTGGAGGGAATGATCAAAGTGAATAAAGTTGCTGCTTGTGGGCGGTTTTGAGTCTGGCTGGTTTGGTTGGATTTCGGTTCCCGTAGTACGAGGGGTCGATTCTGGTTTCGACTTCATCGACTAAGCCAGGGGAAGCGTGCCGGTGCAGGCTAGAGACCACCGTAAGCGTCGTAGCAACCAATAAACGCAGAGAAGAACTCTCAGCGTGACTACGCCCTCGCTGCCTAATTAGAAAGGTTCAGCGACCTGCGTGTCCGTCAGGCCGGGGATGCCCCCGACCCGGTACCTGGCGTCGACTTAGGGGGCTTGCCTTCCGGCCCTGTCAGTGGGGCCTCGGAAGGGACATTTTTCACTGACTGGGCCCGTCATCCGGACACGTTTGCCTGATCCGGAGGGCCGAGCAGAGGCAGTGCGCGAACTGCGCACGGAGAAGCCCTGGCGCGGTGGTGAAGGACCCGGGTTCAATTCCCGGCGGCTCCACTGACCCTCTACTTGTTTAAGCAGGTAGAGGGTCATTTTCTTCATATCTTGCCGAGGCTATTCCATCGGCTTCAGGTTGCATACCTGGTGCTCGGTAGACCGAGCTTGTTACGCTTCAGTGTGACTGTCCCTAAGGAATGGATCGGGTTCTAGTGTGAGTCTTCCAAAGGTCCTGTGGATTTGTGTTGGTATTGCGACGGTGATCTTGGCCACCAGAAGCGGGATCCCGTGGGAGCTGACTGTTGTCCTCTGCTTCGTTACCGCCGTAGTGACGGTAAGGCTCGTTGCTTCAGGTTCTGAACCGTCATTCGCACGGGTGGCCATCGGCGCACTTACGATGTGCGCGGTTGCTGGCATTTTCTTACCGCTGGTTCTTCCGCTCGCATATGTCGGATACGTTGCATGGACTTGGTTTTCGATTGTGGGCGATTGTGAAGGAGAGTAACTACAAGTTGAGGGTCTGGGTATGACCCAAATTTCGGCCAACCGTTAGAGAAAGCAGATGACGCGTACAGTGGCGCCCATGACTGAAACGACGACTGCACGCAAGAACGTTCTGTACATCGGTGGCCATGGCAAGGTGGGGCTGTTGGCAGCGCCAAAGCTCGTCGCCGCTGGCCATACTGTCCATTCCCTCATACGCAACCCCGACCAGGCTGCCGATATTGAAGCACTCGGTGCTACTCCTGTCCTGCGGGACCTGACCGAGATCTCCGTTGAGGACTGGGCTGAGCTCCTTGCCCAGTATGACGTTGTGGTGTGGGGTGCCGGTAACGGTGGACGCGCTGGTGCGGAGGTGACGTGGGCAGTCGACCGCGACGCCGCCCTCGCTTCCATTGCTGGGCTAGAGAAACTGGCTGCGGAGGGGAAGCGAGCACCGGCTTACGTGATGATCTCCTACGTCGGTGCCACGGAGAACACGACTGACCCGTCGGATGAGTCGTGGTATGCGTATGTCGAGTCGAAGAAGGCCGTCGATAAGAAGCTGAATTCGACGGACCTCAACTACCTCATCCTCGGCCCAGCGGCGCTCACCGAAGAGCCTGCTGGGGGCATTACTGTGCTGGACAATGATGCAGAGCGTGCCAGCAGCATGACGACATCCCGCGAGCTTGTTGCGGACGTCGTTACCGAGGTTGTCAGTCGTGCACATTTCCCAGCGTCGCCGCTGGAGTTCATTGACGGCGAAGGCAGCGTCAAAGACATCTAGAGGCCAGAGCCCCAAGTGAAAGGTAAAGCGTGATGAGCGAGCCAGTTGAACACGGGTGAAGATTTGCTCGAATACGTGGTGAGTATTGGCCCTAGAATATGAAGCTGGTTTCGGAAGATGAAGCGGATATTGAACTTGCCGATATGGTTGGTGCTCCGTGGGACTCGTTCACCGAAGGGTAAAGCACATAGCTAGTTGTAGCCGTCACTGTGAGTGGCGGCTTTTGGCTTGGAGGGGATCTCACGTTTATTGACGATCGGTAGAATCTCTTCCGTTCCCCTCAGTGACGTTACGCCTTGTCTGCGTACAGGTGGCGGGAGAATGCTGAAAGAGCTGCGGCAGCGCCTATGGCAATCGTCCAGGCCCAGCCGGTCGCCAGATATGCAAGGGCAGTACCGAGGATGTAGATGGCTGAGTTGTTGAGTGGTGACTTCATCGGGAAGCATCCTTTCGCACGAGCGCGACTGTGTCCCAGGTGAGGGCGACGAACGCGACCGCGAGCAAGATCCATACGATGGGACTGCTAGGGGCAACGATGTAGGCGAGAAAGAATGCGAAGACTGCGATTGTGGACATTTGGAGTCCTCCTATTGTACTGACGCGGTGAGATCCAGTGCTCCGAGTATTCTGTCACAGCTAAGGTGTGCTTGCACCAGATGGGGCTGCGGCCAATGGCTGATTCGATGCGATCTAAGCTGCGTAGATGCATGACACGGGGGTAAGGGGAGGGGGATGTCGATAATCACTTTCTTCTCTAAGCCTTGCCTAACTCTCATGAGTAGCTTAGGGTGAGTGAGGTAACCCTACCCTTGGATATGAGTAGCAAGGATACTTTTCAAC
>NZ_JBSZCG010000141.1:0-6360 GCF_054166365.1 Corynebacterium sp. UMB8791
ATGGGGCTGTGCGCGCGATTTGTGGAGCGTCGTCTAGACTTCGACGGTATGCAACCGGAGACGCTCGCTCGAATCAAACGTATTGACGCCACGTTGACCACTATCGAAAAAGTCATGGACCTCGACGAAATGGCCCTGCGCATCAAAGAACTCGAGCAGCAAGCCGGCGACCCGAGCCTCTGGGACGACCCCGCCCACGCGCAGCAGGTCACCTCGGAGCTCTCCAGCGTCCAGGCTCGCCTGAAGAAAGTCACGAGCTTGCGCTCGCGTATCGACGACCTCCCCGTCATGTACGAACTCGCCGAAGAGGAAGGCGATCCTTCGCTCGCCGACGATGAGCTCGACGCCGTCGAAGCGGACGTCGATTCCCTGGAAGTGCAGACGATGCTGTCGGGCGAGTACGACGAGCGCGAGGCCGTCGTCAACATCCGCTCCGGCGCCGGCGGTGTTGATGCTGCTGACTGGGCCGAGATGCTCATGCGCATGTACATCCGCTGGGCAGAGAAGCACGGCCACAAGGTGGACGTGTACGACATTTCTTACGCGGAAGAGGCTGGGATTAAGTCGGCGACCTTCGTGGTGCACGGGGAATATATGTACGGCCAGCTCTCCGTCGAGCAGGGCGCGCACCGGCTGGTGCGTATCTCGCCGTTCGACAACCAGGCGCGGCGCCAGACCTCGTTCGCTGAGGTAGAAGTGCTGCCGGTGGTCGAGCACACCGACCACATCGACATCCCGGATTCCGATATCCGTGTGGACGTCTACCGCTCCTCGGGTCCCGGCGGGCAGTCGGTGAACACCACAGACTCGGCGGTGCGCATCACGCACATCCCAACCGGCATCGTGGTGACCTGCCAGAACGAGAAATCTCAGATCCAGAACAAGGCGTCCGCGCTCAACGTGCTGCAGTCCAAGCTCCTGGAGAAGAAACGCATGGAAGAAAAGGCTGAGATGGACGCCCTCGGTGCCGGTGGCAACGCCAGCTGGGGCAACCAGATGCGCTCCTATGTGCTGCACCCGTACCAGATGGTGAAGGACCTGCGCACGAACTACGAGGTGGGGGACCCGCAGAAGGTGCTCGACGGCGACATCGACGGCTTCCTGGAGGCCGGTATCCGCTGGCGCATGGAGCAACTTCAGTCACAGGAGCAACAGAAGAAGTAGTAGTGTGTAGCGGGTGATCACTTTTTCCAACGTGACGAAGGTCTACCCGACGTCCACACGCCCAGCACTCGACGATGTCTCATTCGAAATTGCCGACGGCGACTTCGTCTTCCTCATCGGCCCGTCCGGGTCCGGCAAGTCGACGTTGCTTCAGCTGATGATCCGTGAGGAAAACCTGACCTCGGGGGATATCTACTTCGACGACTTCCACGTCAACGCATTAAAGGGCAGCAACGTAAACCTGCTGCGTCAGTCCATCGGCTACGTCTTCCAGGACTTCAGGCTGCTGCCCAAGCTGAGCGTCTACGACAATGTGGCCTTCGCGCTCGAGGTGATCGGGAAGAAGAAGCAGCGCATCGCAAAGCTGGTGCCGGAGGCCCTTGAGCTGGTCGGACTGGATGCGAAAGCGAACCGTATGCCACACGAACTGTCAGGCGGCGAGCAGCAGCGCGTCGCAATCGCGCGAGCGTTCGTCGATAAGCCCCCACTCGTCCTCGCCGACGAGCCCACGGGCAACCTCGACCCGGGAACCTCCGACGAGATCATGGCGCTGCTCGCGCGCATCAACCGCCTTGGCACCACCGTTGTGATGTCCACCCACAACGCGCGCGCCGTCAACGAGATGCGCCAGCGCGTCATGGAACTGCACCTGGGCAAACTTGTTCGCGACGACGCCAACGGCGTCTACGGAACCGTGAGGGGATAAGCATGAACTGGAACTTCATTTTCCGCGAAGGCCTCCGCGGCCTCGGGCGCAACTTCACCATGACCATCGCGCTCATCATCACCACCGCGCTCTCGCTCGTGCTCGTCGGCGCCGGCATCCTTATCTCGCAGGCGACGAGCGCGACGAAGGACCTCTACCTCGACCGCGTCGAAGTCATGGTGGAGCTCGACGAGACCATCTCCGCTGAGGACAGCGACTGCTCCTCCGAGGCCTGCCGCGAGGTCCGCGACACCCTGCAAGCCGACGACCGCGTCGAACAGGTGATCTTCCGCTCCCGCGAGCAGTCCTACGAACGCTTCGTGGAGCTCTTCCAAGATTCCGAGCCGGACCTCGTGCGCGAAACCTCCCCGGACGCACTGCCCGCCGCACTGCACGTGCGACTCAAGGACCCATCCGACATCGCACCCATCGACGCCATCCGCGACATGCCCCAAGTCGCCATGGTCAGCGACCAAGCCGACACCGTACGCGAGGCCGCCGGCACCATGGACACGTTCCGCAACGTGACTTTCGTCGTCGCCGCGGCGCAGGCACTGGCATCGCTGTTCCTGATCGTGAACATGGTCCAGCTCGCCGCGTACAACCGCCGCGAGCAGATTGCGATCATGCGCATGGTTGGTGCATCCCGCTGGTTTACCCAGGCGCCGTTTGTGCTGGAGGCGGTGCTCTCCGTGCTGATCGGTGCGGTACTTGCCACCGTGTTGGCGTGGGTAGGGAAGCGCTCACTCGTCGACCCGATCCTCGGCGACCTCTACGCCTCCCAACTCGTCGCCCGAGTTCCGGACTCCGCCGTCCTGACAGTGATGCCGCTTGTCGGTCTTGGAGCCGTCGTCATCGGCGCACTCGCAGCTCAGGTGGCACTGCGCAGCTACGTACGGAAGTAGTAGGGTGGAACGCCTATGGGCAAGAAGAAGAAACAAAAGCTGAGCAACACCGGGGTCCTCGCGACCAACCGGAAAGCGCGCCACGACTACAACATCCTGGACACCTGGGAGGCCGGCATCGTGCTCGTCGGCACCGAGATCAAGTCGCTGCGCGAAGGCAAGGTGTCCCTGGTCGAGGCGTTCGCCACCATCGATAACGGTGAGGTCTGGCTGCGCAACATGCACATCCCGGAGTACTCCAAAGGGCACTGGACGAACCACCCGCCACGCCGGACCCGCAAGCTGCTCATGCACCGCCGCGAAATCGACTCCCTGCAGGGCAAACTTCGCGACGGCAACCGCACCCTCATCCCGCTCTCGCTCTACCTCAAGGACGGCCGCGCGAAAGTGGAGCTCGGCCTGGGGCAGGGTAAGCAGGACTACGACAAGCGACAAGCCATCAAACGCCGCGCCGAAGATCGCGAAATTGCTCGTGACCTTGGCAGGAAGTTCAAAGGCATCAAGGCCTAAGGAGATTTCAGGTTGAAGCAAGCACTCGTCACAGGCGCCTCCCGCGGTATCGGTCGTGCGATCGCGGAGGAACTCGGCCGCGACCACCACGTCTACGTCGGCGCCTCCCGCTACGCCTCCGAGGTCGTCAGCGCACTGCCCAACGCCGAGCCCTTCGAGGTTGACCTCACCGACAGTGCTGCGATGGCGGAGGCGGCGTCGAACATTCAAGAGCTCGACGTGCTCGTGCTCGCCGCAGGCGTCATGATGCCCGCCCGCCTCACCGACCTTACCGAGGCCGACCTGCGTCGCACCATGGAAGTCAACGTGATCGCACCAATGCTGCTGACGAAAGCGCTCTTGCCCGCGTTGCGACGCAGCAACGGCCTCATCTTGACCATCAACTCCGGCGCCGGCTTCTTTGGTATCGACGGCAGCTCCGCCTACTGCGCCTCCAAATTCGGCCTGCGCGGCTTCACCGATTCCCTCCGCTTGGAGGAAGCCGGAGCCGTGCGCGTGACCTCCCTGCACCCGGGGCGCACCGACACCGACATGCTCCACGGCGACACCAGCGGGCCGAAGATGACGCCACAATCCGTGGCGAAGGCCGCACGCCTCGCCGTCGACGCCGGTCCGGATGCCGTCGTCGAATTCCTGCGCATCACCCCAACCCCGTAAATAGAGGCCCTTGCGCGGGAGCGTATTCGTCGGCTAGGGTGGTGCTTCTACGGTTCCCGTAGTACGAGGGGTCGATTCTGGTTTCGACTTCATCGACTAAGCCAGGGGAAGCGTGCCGGTGCAGGCTGTGCTGCACCGCGTGCCCGGTTCCTTCCACGACGCCCCGCGGATTCCGGAGGCCTCGAACCAAGCGCTCACTCGGGGAAATTCCCTCTACGGGCCCAGCACCCCGATTTACGTGAAGCGCACCAATGGCACCGAATCAATGTGCACCGTCGCCGTGGCGGGCCACGACGATAAAGGGCACAAGTACGCGCTGACCGCCGGGCACTGCGGTGAAGTTGGCGACGCCGTCACCTCCGCCGACTCCTGGCAAGTCGGGCCTTCCGGCACCATCGTGGAGGTCAACCGGGACCTCGACTACGCACTGATCGAGCTGGGCTCGAACGCGGAGGTGACACGCTCCTACAACGGCGTCCACATCAACCACCTCGGCAGCAAGCCGATCAAGCCCGGCAACGTGGTGTGCAAGCAGGGCGTGGCCTCCGGCCGAACGTGCGGCGTGACGCTGCACGACTGGGAGTCCATGAACATCTCCCACACCTGCGCCATGCAGGGCGATTCGGGCGCACCCGTAGTGGTGGGCGACCGCCTCGTCGGCATCCTGAACGGCGGGGTGCTCCCATCGCCGTTCGATGTCTCGTGCCACAGCCCGCTGCAGGGCGTGATTCACGCGCCGACGGGCGCCGTCCGGCTGGACGCGGTGCTGTCCACGCTGGACAACGGCTTCCGCCTGCCCTAAGGCTTCAAGCGCTTGAAGTTTCTTAGACGCCGATTACCTTCCGGGCGGCGTCGTGCAGCAGCCCGTTCGTGGCGATCGCGTCGCCGCCGTGCGGTCCAGGCTCACCGTTGAGTGAGCTAAACGTGCCACCGGCCTCCGTGACCAGGACAGACAGAGCAGCGAGGTCCCACACAGAAACCTCCGGTTCTGCCGCGATGTCGACGGCGCCCTCGGCCACCAGGCAGTAGCCGAAGAAATCCCCGTAGCCGCGCAGGCGCCAGGTGCGCTCAGTGAGTGCGATGAAGTTCTCCTGCAGGCCACGTGCCTTCCAGCCCTCAAGCGAAGACATCGCCAGGGAGGCATCCGCAAGCTCGCTCACATGGGAGACCTCGAGGCGCTTCAGGCTGCCCTTGTTAAACGTCCGCCACGCGCCCGAGCCTTGGGCCGCGTACCAGCGGCGCGCAAGCGCTGGGGCAGAGACGACGCCTAGGACTGGTTGGCCGTCGACAAGCAGTGAAATCAACGTCGCCCACACGGGAACGCCGCGAACGAAGTTCTTCGTGCCGTCGATCGGGTCGATGACCCACTGGCGGCCCTCGAAGACGGTCTCTCCGCCGAACTCTTCGCCAACGATCGAGTCGCCTGGACGCGCCTCGGCGAGGCGCTCACGCAACACCTCCTCGACAGCAACATCGGCGTCGGAAACCGGGGTCATATCCGGCTTCGATTTCACCTTTAGATCGGACGCTTCGAAGCGGTCGAGCGTAATCGCGTCGGCAGCATCCGCAAGCTCTAGTGCAAGTGCGAGGTCATCGTCATAAAGATTCGTCATGCTCAGTAAGCCTAGCTTCAATGTCCGACACAATTTGTGGATTTCCGGCAACACACCAGGTCACCCCGCCCGCGGGCACCTTCTTTGCCACGCCCCCAACGGCCTCGATGAGCGCCTTGCCCGGCAGCCAATCCCAGTCAGCGACGGAGTGCTGTAGCCAGCCGCCCAACTGGCCACTAGCGATATTTGAAAGGTCGACGGAGCCCGCGCCCCACATACGGATCGTCGCCGCATCGCGCACCGCGCGCAACCACGCATTTCGGATGGCGTCATCCCGCATGAACGTCGGGTGCAGGTAGGTGACCAGGCCCTGCGAGGGAAGCGACGCCGGTGCAAGGTCGGGCAGTGGCTCGCCGTTGCGCGTCGCAACGCCGTCGTGGGCAAGCCACGTGGTTTTCATCGCCGGGCGGTGCACCGCGCCAATCAGGATGCGCGCCGGGTCCGAGGGGTCGCCCTCTACCAGCGCGAGCGCCGAGCAGAAGTAGTCCGATCCCTGCGTGAAGTTAAACGTGCCATCAACCGGGTCAATCACCCACGTCCGTGAGGAATCGCCATGTTTGGAAGCACCCTCTTCGCCGAGGACGCCGTCGTGTGGGCGCAGCTCGGCGAGCGTTTCTGCGACGAATCGTTCCGCGGCACGGTCCGCCTCCGTCACCACGTCGGAAATTGAGGTCTTGTAATCCGTTGAAAGGCCTTCCTCCCGCATCCGCAGCGCAAGCGAGCCAGCATGCTCAACCAGCGCGGCGGCCAGTGTTGCGTCATCAGAGTCGCGATGTTGCTCAATGAAAGAAGTCATGTACCCATT
>NZ_JBSZCG010000142.1:0-6129 GCF_054166365.1 Corynebacterium sp. UMB8791
ATGACGAATAACGACCAAACCCACCATGCAGCCCAGGCCTTTACGGTCCCGGCGAACACTCCTGCCGGGGTTGCGATGCGCGAATTGTCGCTGCCGAATAAGGGCCCGGAGGCGGTTGTCTGCGTGCAGTCTGAAGACGGGTCGTTGAAGGACCTGTCATTTACGCCGGATGTAGACACCACAGTAACTCCAGTCACCGCGAACACTGAGCTGGGTCGGTCTGTGATTCGCCACTCGTGTGCTCACGTGTTGGCGCAAGCAGTGCAGATTGAGTTTCCGGGGACGAAGTTAGGCATTGGGCCAGCCATTGAGGGTGGCTTCTACTACGACTTCGACGCAGCTGAACCGTTCACACCAGAAGACTTGAAGCTGCTCGAGCGCCGAATGAAGAAGATCATCAAGCAGGGCCAGAAGTTTGTTCGTGGAGTCTACCCGTCGGCTGAAGCGGCAGCAGAGGACCTAGCTGATGAGCCGTACAAGCTTGAACTCGTGCAGGACAAGGGAAACGTGGACCCTGACTCGGACGAAGCAACTGAAGTCGGCCACGGGGAACTCACCCACTACGACAATGTGAATCCACGGACGAATGAAGTCGAGTGGCGCGATTTGTGCCGCGGGCCTCACGTGCCAACTACTAAGTACATTCCCGCGTTCGCACTGACACGTTCGTCAGCTGCGTACTGGCGTGGCAACCAGAATAACGCCGGGTTGCAGCGTATTTACGGCACCGCCTGGGAGTCGAAAGAAAAGCTCGATGAGCACATGTTGATGCTTGCAGAAGCAGAGAAGCGCGACCACCGTCGTCTTGGCAATGAGCTCGATCTTTTCTCCTTCCCGGAGGAAGTTGGGTCTGGCTTGCCGGTATTCCACCCGGATGGAGGAATTATCCGGATGGTGATGGAGGAACACTCCCGCCAGCGTCACCTCGAGGCAGGTTATTCATTCGTCAACACCCCACACTTGACGAAGGGTGAGCTGTTCGAAAAATCTGGACACCTGGACTGGTACGCCGACGGCATGTACCCACCGATGCAGCTCGACGGCGAGACCGACGACGAAGGCAATGTGACCAAACAGGCAGTCGATTACTACGTCAAGCCTATGAACTGCCCTATGCACAACCTCATCTTCGATTCACGTGGACGCTCGTACCGTGAATTGCCACTGCGACTATTCGAGTTTGGTACCGTGTACCGCTACGAAAAGTCCGGCGTGGTGCATGGCCTGACTCGTGCACGCGGTTTTACTCAGGACGATGCCCATATCTACTGCACCGAGGAACAGCTTGAAGACGAGCTGACGAGTGTGTTGGAGTTCATTATTTCCCTGCTCAGGGACTATGGGCTTGATGATTTCTATCTGGAGTTGTCCACCAAGGATCCCGAGAAGTACATCGGTGATGATGATATCTGGGAGCGTTCAACGAGCATCCTAGAATCAGTTGCTACCAAGTCTGGGCTCGAGCTTGTTCCGGACCCAGCAGGTGCAGCGTTCTACGGGCCAAAGATTTCCGTACAGGCTCGCGACGCCATCGGTCGTACCTGGCAGATGTCCACGGTTCAGCTCGACTTCAACCTGCCTGAGCGTTTCGGTCTTGAGTACACATCCTCAGACGGAAGCAAGAAGCGACCAGTCATGATTCACCGTGCACTCTTTGGATCAATTGAGCGATTCTTCGGCGTGCTGCTTGAGCACTACGCCGGTGCATTCCCGGCTTGGCTGGCACCGCACCAGGTTGTAGGTATCCCCGTTGCTGACGATTTCGCTGGTCACCTTGACGGCATCATCCAGCAGCTGCGGGCACGCGGCATCCGAGCTGAGGTCGACCATTCCGATGACAGGATGCAGAAGAAGATTCGGACGCACACCACTCACAAGGTTCCGTTCATGCTGCTCGCTGGCGCGCGTGATGTGGAGGCAAACGCTGTAAGCTTCCGCTTCCTCGACGGCACCCAAATTAATGGAGTCGGCGTCGACGAGGCTGTCGAGCTTATCACCAACTGGGTGGACGAAAAGTTCAACGAACAACCAACGAAAGAGCTGGTTGAACAGCGCCAGGCTGACCAGTAGAAGTAGAGAGGCGCTCAGAAATGTATGAGGACATTGGAGTTGGTACTCCAGACAGACTTCAGCGTCTTTGGGCGCCGTACCGTTCGAAGTACATCGCGTCAACGCCACGCGATGAGAAGGGGTCAAGTGATCCTTTCGTGCAGATTCCTTCGATGAGCGATGAAGAGGGGCTCATCGTGGCTCGAGGGGAGACCGTCTACGCGGTGCTGAACCTTTATCCGTATAACGCTGGGCATATTTTG
Organism: Corynebacterium sp. UMB8791; assembly: GCF_054166365.1. Classification (NCBI taxonomy): domain Bacteria; kingdom Bacillati; phylum Actinomycetota; class Actinomycetes; order Mycobacteriales; family Corynebacteriaceae; genus Corynebacterium; species Corynebacterium sp. UMB8791. The sequence goes on from NZ_JBSZCG010000142.1 coordinate 2,313, forward strand.
GTCGTGCCGTACCGTAAGGTGGCGGAGATTGAAGCCCTGACTGCGGGGGAATCAGCCGAGCTTATGAGGTTCGTAACGCTCGCAGTGAAAACGCTCAAGGCGGTATCAGACCCCGAAGCGATAAACGTTGGCATGAATTTAGGCAGGGCCTCCGGAGGCTCTATCGGAGATCATCTACACGTGCATGTGGTCCCGAGGTGGGCAGGGGACTCAAATTTTATGACAGTCATCACTGGCACCAAGGTGCTTCCGCAGTTGCTGCGTGAAACGCGCCAGCTACTAGCAGAGAGCTGGAAAGAAGTGTCGGCTCAACAGACTGGAGGGGAGTAGGCAGATGCTCAGTGTTCATGGACGAAAGCCTGCCGCCGTTGTCGTAGAACCGGTCGCCACTGCATTGCTTAAAGCTGGTCTAACACCGAATTGGACAACGCTTGGTGGAACAGCGCTCACTGTGTTGGTAGCCGTCGTGCTCATTCCAACTGACCATCTTGTTTTGGCAGCTATTCTGAGTGGTCTTTTCGCGGCTTTTGACATGGTGGATGGCACGATGGCCCGTCTCCGCGGGGGAGGGACTGCTTTCGGAGCTACGCTTGACGCAAGTTGTGACAGGATTACTGACGGAGCGCTCTTCGGTGCCATCGTGTTCTGGCTGGTGTACGTAGATCAAGCTTCTCCGGCGCATGTCGCAGTTTGCCTTGCGGTACTAGTACTCTCCCAGGTGATTAGTTACGTTAAGGCGCGCGCGGAGGCCGGGGGTATCAAGATTGTCGGCGGGCTGGTTGAGCGGCCTGAGCGTCTTCTCATCGCGCTTGTCGCGCTGGGATTTGAAGGCTTCGGTGTGCCGTACGCCATTGAATGCGGGCTTTGGCTGCTGTTTTTCGGCTCGATATATACGGTTGCGCAGCGACTCGTTATTGCAGCGAAGGATCCTGCATCAAAGCGGCAGATTGCCGCGCCAGCAGGAGCTAAAACGTTTGGGTCGCGCTAGGACCGAAGCGCGCATGCAAACGTTCAAGGATGAGTGCGTATATCGCAGCTACTGGATGGGGTGGAAGCTGCTATCAATGCTGCCTTACAGTATCGCCTACTGTCTGATGATGTTCGTTGCCGACATTTACTCTCGCAATGGCAAGTTACCGGAGCAACTTCGTAAGAATCTCTCGCGTGTGGTTGGACCTGAGAACGTCACGCGTTCGCTTGTGAAGAACTCGATGCGGTCATACATGCGGTATTGGCTCGAGGTCTTTTGCCTGCAGAAAGTAATCTCGAATGAACGGTTTCATGAGCAATTCTCTGCATCGATACAAGGGATTGAGCATCTGGAGTATGCGATTCAACAAGGCAAGGGCGTAGTGCTTGCGTTGCCACACTCGGGGAACTGGGATCTTGCGGGTGCATGGCTTGCTCACCGATACGGGAGCTTTTCGACGGTCGCGGAGCGGGTAGAGCCCGAAGAGCTCTACGATGCGTTTTTGGAATTTCGACGTGGGTTAGGAATCCAGGTGATTCCTTCGCGTGGTGCGTCGAGACCTCCAATGCAACTCCTCGAGGAAGCTCTGTACAAACAAGGGATTGTCTGTTTGTTGGCAGATCGTGATCTCGGTGGGCACGGGGTGCCGGTAGCATTTTTTGGAGAGCAGACGACAATGCCCGCCGGTCCGGCAGTATTAGCGGAGAAGACTGGTGCGACACTGCTCGCAGTACACAATGCCTTTGAGAGTTCAGGCAGCATGGATGGGTGGGTGACTAGCGTATCGCCGCCGATTGTTGCAGATTCCGTAGAAGGTAAAGTGGAAAAGCTTGCGGGCTGGTTTGAGCGCGGAATCAAAAAGCACCCACAAGACTGGCATGTGCTTCAGCCGTTTTGGATCGCAGACCGGAAGAAAAAGGTAGCGAAGGGATGAAAATTGGTATCGTGTGCCCGTATTCTTTCGACGAACCAGGCGGGGTTCAAGCGCACATCCTTGATTTAGCTGAATCACTTTTGCGCCAAGGGCATGAAGTGAAAGTGCTCGGGCCTGCGCGTGATGACACGCCTCTTCCCGAGTTTGTAAAGAAAGGTGGGCGTTCGTTACCTATTCCGTATAACGGCTCTGTCGCGCGCCTGGCGTTCGGCCCTAAAGTTTTTACGACTACTCGCGAATTCCTGTGTGATGGCGAATTTGATGTATTGCACATCCATGAGCCCAATTCTCCTAGCTATTCGCTCGCAGCGCTTATGTTGGCTTCGGGACCGATCGTCGCTACATACCACACGTCTACAACTGGGTCTCGCATTTTGCAGCTTGCACTGCCGTTTTTGCGGAAATATTTGGAAAAGATCCGCGGGGGTATCGCAGTAAGCGAGCTTGCTCGGAGGTGGCAGGTTGAACAGATCGGAGCCGATCCGATCGTTATCCCTAATGGAGTGGACACTCGGAAGTTCGTAGCCGCCCGGAAGCTAGCGCCGTTGAGCTCCGTCGGGCCTGTTCGAATCGCATTCTTGGGGCGTATCGACGAGCCAAGAAAGGGGCTAACGCTGCTTCTTGAAGCGTTCGATCACCTTGAAGGACGAGTCGAACTCACGGTGATCGGAAGCGGGGAGCCTCGGCAGATTCCAGGAGTGAACTTCGTCGGTCGCGTAAGCGAGGAGGAAAAGGCGAGATTGCTGGCCTCAACAGTCCTCACTAAATCTGATTGGTTTCAATTTTAAAGATGGCGTCGATAAGCCTGCGATTGCTCGATTGATGCGACTGTGGACTGAGGATGCCCGTGCGTTGACAGCCGGCGAAAACCCGTTGGCCAGCCTGGAACCAGAGATGACGGAACACCCCGCAAACCTCACCATTACCGTGGGGTTGGGAGAGAAGTTTTTTGATATCGCCGCGCCTGAGAGCAAACCGTCGTGGCTCCACGACATTCCGGCGCTCTCGCGAGACGAGCTTTCACGGAAGTGGGGCCAGACTGACGTGGTGTTGCAGATTTGCTCAGATGACCCACTGATGTGCGCATGGGCGATGCGTCATATGGTGCGAGCTGGCGTCGATTATGTAGCTACCGCGTGGGTGCAGCAAGGGTTCATGAATAACCCTGCTGTACACCGCGAAGGAACCACGCCACGGAATCTCTTTGGACAGATTGATGGCACGGTAAACCCTCACACTGATGAGGAATACGACGCCCAGGTGTGGGCAAAAGGCGCTGCAGAGTTTGAAGGTGGAACGTCGATGGTGGTTCGTCGAATAGCGATGAACCTTGACACCTGGGAAATGCTCGACCGGACATCCCGTGAAGAGGCCGTCGGGCGCAGGCTAGACAACGGAGCACCCCTTTCGGGCGGCGAAGAGTTCACTCCGGTAGATCTGGAAGCGCGGGACGAATATGGCCTGCCAAAGGTCGATAGAAACTCGCACGTTGCCAGGTCAATGGCGCCTGAAGGGCACCCGGAGCAGAAATTTAAACGGCGCCCTTATAACTACAATTTGCCGCCTGAGCCTGGGCAAGAACAGCTGTCCAACGCTGGCTTAGTGTTCATTGCATTTCAGGAAAACCCAGATACGCAATTCACTCCGGTCCTCAAAAGGCTCGATGAGGCTGACCGACTGAATGAATGGATCACGCACATTGGTTCGGCGGTGTACTGGATACCACCGGGCACGCAGGCGCAAGATGGTGCTCCGAGTTTCTGGGCCGAGTCACTACTCGCGTAGTGAACGCGGTATGATTTTTGCCATGTTTGCCGACCTCAGTATTTAAAGGTTCCGGCGAGCTTGTACGAATCCAGCTGGGTGCGTCCAGGTATGACGTACCTCATTGAAGCGCAAAGGAGCGCACGAAC
>NZ_JBSZCG010000143.1:0-5899 GCF_054166365.1 Corynebacterium sp. UMB8791
GTGCAGCTCGCCGCCGTTGCGCTTGGTGATCGTCGCCGTCGTGCCCTTCGGCGTATCGACGGCCTCTCCGACCTTCTCGCCGTCCTTCTTGTTCAGCTGAACCTTGGCAGTACCCGTGGCACCCGGCCTGACGTCGGTCTTCGGGTAGGACGCCACAACGTTGTCACCGAGCTTGTCACCCTCGGATGGGTCGGTTTGGTCACCGGTTCCCGGCTTGTTTTCCTCGCCACCTGGGTTCTGGGCCTTGTCGACCTCGATCTCGATCTCAGCCTTGCCACCAGGCAGGTCCGGATCCTCGACGACCAGCTTAATCGGTCCTTCGACATCCTTACCAGGTGTGACGTAGACCTTGCCGTCGTCGCCGACGCGGACCGGCACGTCCTTGCCGTTCTTGTCGGTTGCAGACTCCTTGGTGTCGCCATCCTTGTTGTTAATGATGACGCCGGTGTCCTGCTCCTTTCCGTTCGGCACGACGGGCTTCTTGCCGTCAGCGTTGACGTTGGTCTCTGCCTTGCCGTTGTCGTCGCGACCCTTCTCGTGGCCATTGACGTCAATCTCAACCTGAGACTTGCCTTCAGGAAGACGTGGGTCCTCGATTGTCACCGTAATCGGGCCATCAACGTCCTCACCAGGCGTGACGACAACGTTACCGTCCTTGTCGATTTCGACCGGGACGTCCTTGCCATCCTCGTCCTTCGCGGAGATCTTGGTGTCCTTGTCAGGATTCTGAACCTTGACACCAGTGTCCTGCTTCTCGTTGGTCGGGTCGACCGGCTTCTTGCCGGAATCATCAACCTTGAAGTCAGAGTTGTTGTCATCGCGACCCTTCTCGTGACCGTTAACCTTGACCTCGATGTCAGTCTTGCCACCAGGCAGGTCAGGGTCGGTGACCGTCACCGTAATCGGACCATCAACATCCTCACCCGGGGTGACATGAACGTTGCCGTTCTCATCGATCTCGACCGGGATGTCCTTGCCGTCTTCATCCTTAGCAGTGACCTCGGTGTCCTTGTCCTTGTTGTTGACCTTGATACCGGTGTCCTGCTTCTCATCGGTCGGATCGACCGGCTGCTTACCAGACTCGTCAACCGTGGTCTTCGGCGCTTCCGGCTTCGTGTCCGAACCGTTGTCATCACGGTCCTTCTCGTGGCCGTTGACCGGAACCTCGACCTCGACCTTGCCGCCAGGCAGATCCGGGTCCTCGATGACTACCGTGATCGGACCATCAACGTCCTCACCTGGGGTGACATGGACGTTACCGTTCTCGTCGATCTCGGCAGGGATGTCCTTGCTATCTTCGTCCTTCGCAGAAACCTTGGTTTCCTCGTCAGGGTTGACGATCTTGACGCCGGTGTCCTGCTTGTCGTCGGTCGTGTCGACAGACTTCTTGCCAGACTCGTCGACAGAGGTCGGATCCTGGGTCACATGGATGGTGACGTCGACTTCTTCCTTCGAGCCATCCGGGTAGGTCACGACGACCTTGCCCTGCTTGTCACCAGGCTCGTCGGTGTTCGGTGTGTCCTTCCACTCGTGCTCGGTGCCGTCAGGAAGATCTTCCTTGTTAGCAATCGAGTCTTCAGGCTTCGGCTTCTCTCCCGGCTCAACCGTTTGATCCTGCCCCTTGGGGTCGTAGGCGTCAGCCTGGGACTTCACAGCCAGCGGGACGATATCGGTCTGCTCGTGCTTTTCACCGTTCTGATCCACCAACGTGTACGTCACAGTCACGTTCGGCTTCTCTTCAGAAGCCTCAACCGGGGTCGTTGGGGTGCCGGTGATCTTGCCGTTTTCAAACGTCAGACCATCTGGCAGTCCCTCAACCTTGAGGGAGCCTTCCTCGATCTCGAAGCCCTGTGGCAAAGGACCGAAGCCCTCAGGCTTCACTTCCTGTTCGTAATCCTCGCCAACAACGCCGTCCTGCAGAGGGGTGTCCGTCACCGTAATCTTTGTGACGACCTCTTCCTGCTGCTTTTCTGCAACAGTGGACTTCTCCGTCTTCTGGATGCGCTGCGCGGGGTCTTCCTCGTCCGGGTTCTCGTAGACCGGGTTGCCGTCCTCATCGGTGACACCAACATACTTGTCCACCATGACCTCGACCTCGCGAGTCACGGTCACTTCGGTGGTGCCAGGCTTGGTTGGGGTGCCAGTGATCTTGCCGGTCTCGGGGTCAATCTCAAGGCCCTCTGGCAGCTTATCGGCGGAGTACTTTGGCTTCGAGTTCTCAGCAAGATTGTCAGGCAGCTTCTGGAACAGGTCCGCGACGTTGTTGTCTGGGTACTCTTCACCTGCGGAGCCAAGCGGCAGCTGCTCTGGGACAACAGCGGTGAACGAGTCCGCGATCTCCCAGCGATCAGACATCTTCTTCGAAGCAGGGTCAACAGTTACCACAGCCGCTGTGTAGACGGTGGTTTCCTTCAGGTCCTCAGGAGCCTGGAAGTCACAGGAAGGCAGTACGCCCTTCTCGTCACTCTTGACGATGCACTCCTTGCCTTCCAGCTCAGTCTGGTTACCAGCAGGATCAGTTGCGTACCAACGGATTGCGTAATCCGCATTCGGCATCAGACCCGCAGCTTTCGTGGTCACCTTGGAGCCCGCACGACCCTTATTGTCATACGAGTTGTACTCCGGAATATCAAAGATCGGCTGTGCGGACATCAGTGGGAACTGCAGACCGTCCATCGCTTGTCCAGCCCACACAGAACCAAATTTGCTGAAGTCCTGGAACATGTTCATCGGGAACGCCGAGTTCTTGACGTCGCGGCCTTCGATCTTCGGGTACACGTACATGTAGTCCGTGTTGATGTGACGTTTTTTCGTCTGGTTAATTAAACCATCACCGAACGCAGCGCGGCGCGATGCACCGTTATCTGGCATGAAGTCCTTCGCAACTGTACCGAAGTCGCCCTTGGCCAGCTTATTGGAAATTTGAGCAGTCTGGTTCTCCTGTGTACGCGACTGGCCATACGTGCCCTTAAACGGCAGGTAAATCGTACCGTCAGCCTTAGTCTCCGTAACGACAGTCTCAGCGATGTGTGAACCTACGCCATGCTCGTCCTGGTACGCCTTGATGATGCGCTCCTGGTTTGCACGCTCCTGCTCAGCGGTGTAACCCTTGTTCGCTTCCTTCCACGCATCAATCTCACGCGCGACCTCATCGTTGAGGTACGAGGCAACAACTTCTACGCCACCAGCAGCGCGATCACCCTGGCCGGGCTGGTACTTGTAGTACCCCGGCAAGGAACCGGCGTCCTCGCCGTTTTCCCACCAAACCATCGACCAGTTTGGTGCAGCACCAGCACTCCTGAAAGCGCCGTACTTTCCGTAGTCTGGGAACTGACCATCAACGGTTGGCTCACCGGTCTGGCCATCAAGTGCGCGGGTCCACTCGGAGTCCGGCTTCGCCAGCCAATCAACCTGTGCCGGCTTCTCCTCAAGCACGAAGCGCCCGTTGGTAATGCGGGAGCCAGCCGGGCCGGCGGTGAAGTTCCAGGATTCCTGGACTCGGTTCAAACGTGTGGTGTACCGGCCGGAGTTCATATCGCCAGCGGCGACGACAGAGTACTTATTCTCGTCAGGGTTTTCGCCCCACACACGGACTTTGAACTTGCTGGCGCCAGCCAGATTGAACGCAGGGGCACCAACCCGATCAGTCACTTTACGAGTCAAGTCGAAAGAGAAACGACCCTCGGAGTCGGTCAGGGTGTAGAACACCGGGGAAACTTCGTTTTTGCCGGTGACGTACTGCAGGTAGATAACATTGCCCTTCAGCGGCTCATTGTTCGCCGAAAGATCGTCATGTCGGCCGTCCTTATTGATGTACGCGTAGCCGTGGTAGCCACCATAATCGCGCCAGCCACCCTTGGTGTAAATGGCGTTCGGAACCTTCTTATCCTTGACGGCGTCGTCAACAGTAGCGTCCGCGCCGGCAACCGCCGCAGCGGTCTCCTGGGCAAACGCAACCGGCTGTGCCAGCGGCGCAACGAGCGCAAACGAAAGTGCTGCCGCAGCGATCGAGGTACCACGACGAATCTTGTAGGAGCTTCGCACAACAATTCCTTTCATTCCTTGATTTGAAACATGTAGTCGCACCGCCGTGTTTTTCACCGATCTTTAGGCACAAACACAGGCGCTACGTGCTTTACAGTCATCAAAGAATAACAATGAATGGTCTGCGCTTCTAATAGACCTTTAGGCCTATTCCATTCCAGGATTTTGCGACACCGATATGTTTCAAACTCTAAGAATCCATCAGGTAGGCAGCGCTAGGACGATTGTCCTATAGTGCACATGTAATTGTTTGTATAGATAATTAGTAGACATATGTACGTCACCTGCGAAGACGAAGATTCCCAGAACTAACAGCGACCGTTGTCAGTACCAATACAAAAAGCTGCCACCCGTCATATATGACGGGTGGCAGCTTTTCTCTTCTTAGAAAGCGATCAGTAAGCGCTTAGCCCCCAGCCTCCCCCGCAAGGGGGTGACTGTTCAGAGTGTATTTCTTACTGCTACTTCTTCTCTTGCTTTGCCGGAGTCTTGTTGTCCGTCTTGGAGGACAACTTCGTCGTCTTACCGGAAGAACCCTTCAACTCCAGATCCTTCACAGAGGACTTCGGGCCATTCGGGTTGCAGTTGTCGTAGATGACCGTGCCGGCCAGGATACCAGCAGCAATCAGCACGATACCTGCAGCAACCATGCCCAGATCCGCACCGAAGGTACGCAGCTGCGCGTTGATCTGCTCAGCCTGACGTGCCATCTCCGGATTGAAGACGCCAGCCTGCTGCTGAATACGGGTGTTGACCGTCTTCAGCTGAGCATCAACCTGTGCAGCCACATCGCTCAGAACCGGAATCTGAATCTGGGAAGCCAGACCCAGTGGCAGCAGCGCGATCAGTGGGAGACCGAAGCCCACAGCCGATGCCACACACTTGCCGGTATCAAAGCCGTTATCCTTCGGATCGAACGGGTTCCAGCCATTCGAGATCTCGTCCCCGTTGTTGACGCCGTCACCATCAGCGTCACCCTTCGGATCCAAGATCGACGTCTTGCCGTCCTTACCAACAAGTACGAACTGCGCTTCACCAGGCTTGGGCTCCGACTTGCCATCGGTGAGCTCGAACTTAACCAGCGGGTTCGCAACCTGATCGAAGTCCTTCTTGAACTTGTCAATCGTCAACTTCGTACGGCCTTCACTACCCTTCTTGCCATACCTGTCGTTAAACTGCTTCGCCAGCTGCTCCATAGTCGGAGCCTGACCAGTTACAGTCGCGCCTTCTGGTGTGAAGGTCCAGTCGGTAGCACCTTCTGCCTTCGGGTAGCTCTTAGCCTCCGGATTGTCCTGTACCTTGATGCCCTTGAGGTCCGTAACCTTCTTTCCGCCATTGTCAGTGAAGGCTGGCTTAGCAGTTTCCTTACCACCAGGCTGAACATGGGCCTCGTCGTAGCCAGGTGTCAACGAAGTCAGGTCATTACCGTGGGAAGGATCCGTAGGCTTCTCAGGCTCTGTCGAAGGGTCGGCTGGGTCGGTATCCGTCGGCTTGCCAACGGTGACAGTAACCGTCTTCTCATCAACCGAACCATCCGGGTAAGTAACCTTCACCGGAACCTCGATCTTGTCACCAGGCTTGGCGTTTTCAGGAACGTCAACGGTAATCGAACCGTCCTCGTTGACCGTCACACCCTCCGGCGCACCCTCGCCCTTCTCGAACTTAGTGCCCTCCGGCGGAGTCGTCTCCTTGCCGTCCTTATCCTTAAAGACAGGCTTGTCAACCGTAACCTTGTCACCCGGCTTACCAGATCCATCCTTGTACCCGTCTTGAAGGCCTTCATGAGGTCCTCCGTCGACGGTGCCTGACCAGTGACATTCGCGGAAGCTTCAGTGTTGATGTCCCACTTCGCACC
>NZ_JBSZCG010000144.1:0-5569 GCF_054166365.1 Corynebacterium sp. UMB8791
ATGAAGCGACTGCTGACGAGCGCAAGCCTCTGCCTCGCGTTGGGCTTGGCGGCCTGCGGTGGCACGACGGTGGAAAGCGATGACGTAACGGCGACGCAGGCCCCGCCGACGGCAACGTCGTCGGCGTCTGGCACTGCGAAGGCGACGACGTCGGAGGGAGCGAAGCCGGCGTCGAAAAACCAGGGCCCGGCGGATCAGCCGGCGCGCGAGGTGACCTCGATTCCGGAGCAGGCGCCGACGTTTAGCCCGAAGGAGCAGGCGTTCCTTGACCAGCTGCAGCAAAGCGGTGTGAACGTGAAGGGCGTCGAGGATCAGTTGACGGCGACGGGCGCGACGGTGTGCAATGGTGACTCCGTGACGCGCGATGCGGTTGCGGGGCAGTTGGTAGAGCAGCGCCGCACCGATTTGGATGCGAATGCCGTGGCGGCGCTGATTGGTGAAACCGCGCAGTCCAAGCTGTGCAAGTAAGGGAGTAATATGCGCAGAGCAGGCGTTGTAGCTGCGGTCATTGTGGTGCTCGCGGCGATTGGGCTGGGGGTATTCCAGTGGCTCAAGAACCAGGACGGGCCGAGTGTCGTTGAGCCGGGTGAGCCGGGCACGTCGACGGAGGCGCGCCAGGAGCCAGATTGGTGCCCGGCGGTGGAGTTCGTCTCGATTCCGGGCACGTGGGAATCGTCAATTGACGACGACCCCTTCGCCCCGCAGGCGAACCCGAACAGCTTCATGCTGTCGATTACGAACCCGCTGCAGGAGCGCTACCCGATTGACCAGGTGCGCGTGTTCACGGTGCCGTACACGGCGCAGTTCCGGAACATCCAGACTCCGCAGGGCCGCAACGAGATGAGCTACGACGAGTCCCGCGCTGAGGGCACGGCGCGCGCGAACGGCGAGATCGCGTTCGTGGCGGAGCAGTGTCCGTCGACGAAGTTCATTGTGGCTGGTTTCTCCCAGGGCGCAGTGATTGCGGGCGATATTACGAGCCAGATTGGCGCAGGCACGCACGCGTTGCCGCCGGAGCGTCTGCTGGGTTCGCTGATGATTGCGGACGGGCGCCGTGAGAACGGCGTCGGCGTGAATCCTGGTGTTGAGCTGCGTGGCGTTGGAGCTGAGATTGCGCTGCGCCCGCTGCAGATGGTTGTCAGCGCGGCGACGCCGGGCGCGACGATGACCGGTGCGCGGCAGGGTGGCTTCGGCCAGGTGGCTGACCGCGCGTATGAGATTTGTGCGCCGAACGATTCGATCTGTGACGCGCCGCAGAATGTCGGAAATGCTGTGGATCGCGCGGCTGCGTTGTTGCTGGCTAACGGCAATCACGCGATGTATGCCTCGAACCCGGATGTGATTCCGGGTACCACTACGCCGCAATGGGCTGTAGATTGGGCAATGTCCGTAATTGATTCTTTCTAGAAACTAACTAGATTCTAGGACCTGACAACAAGGAGTGCCCATGGATCTCCAAGCACTGATTCAGCGGTTTATTGACGAAACCGGCCAGATCAAACTCCCGCCGAACTTCACCATCCCGGCCCTGACCGAGATGCTCTACGGGGCGGCGGCACAAGCCGGTGCGACAGACACCATCAATATCCGCTCGTGGGACTACTCCGTGGACCCGGACGGGGCGCTGCGTACGTTCACGCGCGCGGAAGTGAACACGCGGATCAAGTCGGTAGCGGCGCGCCTGCAGCAGATCGGCGCACCGGGGGACCGCGTGGCCATCCTGGCGGGCAACTGCCCCGAGTACATCTTCGGATTCATGGGTGCCATGTACGCTGGCCAGATCCCGGTGCCGCTCTACGACCCGACCGAGCCAGGCCACGAAGGCCACCTGCGCGCCGTCCTCGCCGACGCCGAGGCCAACGTGGTGCTCACCAACAAGCAGGGCGCGCCAGCAGTGCGCGCTTTCTTCGCGGAGCTGCCGGGCAAAGAACGCCCGCGCATCATCGCGGTCGACGCGCTGCCGGACACGCTCGCTGCCGGCTGGGTGGCCGGACAGGTGGAGGGGGACGTCGATACGTCGGACCATGTGTCCTTCCTGCAGTACACCTCCGGCTCCACCCGCAACCCGGCAGGCGTGATGCTCACCAACGAGTCCATCGTGTCTAACGTCATCCAGATCTATACGGCGGCGAAGCTGGAACAGCCGATGCGCGTGCCGTGCTGGCTGCCACTGCACCACGACATGGGCATCATCATCTCGATGATGCTGATCATCCTTGGTAGCGAGTTCGAGCTATTCACCCCGCGTGACTTCATCCAGCAGCCGATGCGCTGGGTGGAACGCCTCGGTCGCTGCGAGAGCGACCCGGAGGACATCCACGTCTTCACCGCGGCGCCCAACTTCGCGCTCGAGCTGTGCGCTCGTGCCGTCGGGCACGCGCCGCAGGACCTGGACCTGTCCGTCCTCGACGCCCTCGTCATCGGTTCTGAGCCGGTGACGAAGCCGAGCGTCGACAGCTTCATTGCGGCCTACGAGGGCTTCAACCTGGACCGCAAAGCGATGCGCCCCTCCTACGGGCTCGCGGAGGCGACCCTGCTCGTTTCCACCCCGCAGACCCCGGACCGCCCCAAGTTCGTCACCCTCGACCGTGACAAGCTCACCGAGGGGCTTGCGGTAGAGACAGATGGCGGCGTTGTGATGGCCTCCAACGGCCAGCCGGTGTCATGGATGCACTTCGCCGTCGTCGACCCGCAGACCCACGACGAGGTCGCGCCTGGCACCATCGGCGAGCTGTGGGCACACGGCCCGAACATCGCCCTCGGCTACCAGGACCGCGCGCGCGACACCGCCGACACCTTCGGCAACACCATCGGCGCCACGCTCCAGGAAGGCCTGCCGAAGGACGGCTGGCTGACAACAGGGGACCTCGGCACGCTTCTCGACGGCCACCTCTACAACCTACTACCCGAAAACGTTTGCCACACTCGGCCACGCCAAAAACTGGCTCAACGAATGGGTGCCGGTCTATAACGCCACTCCCCACAGTGGAATCAACTACTACCCACCACAAGCAATCCTCGACGGCACCTGGGACAAACTGCAACGCCAACGCGAGGAGGGGATGCAAAACGCGCTCAGCCAAGGCATCATCACACAACTTCCGAACACCGCAGCTGGCACAGGCATTCCGGCAGAAGTCAGCATCATCCGCACCACTACCCAAACCGCCCCGCCCCCACAACCCATCACGATCTAACACCCAACCACGTTCACAACCACTTGACATAAAGCGTTTCAGTGGGTGGGTTTTACGTTTGCCCAGGTCGCCGGACTTGCATGCGGGAATGTGGTGCGCACCCCACCTGGCCTGACACCAAATTCCTGGATTCTCGTGCGCTGTTCTGCAAACACCCAGTTCGCAGGCCCTCGCCGAGGGAATTTGGTGCACACACCCCACCCACGAGCCAAATATCTTGGTGGCGCTCCGGCGTGTCTGGTGGCTAAACTCTCAAGGCATACTTAACCTTTAGAGTGATTTGTTAGCGCCGTCGCTGGTTGATTCCGGGGGAGGGGAACCCTCGGAGTTGGTCGTAGAGCACGCGGCGCTGGTTGTGCACACCCAAAAAATGGCAAAAGCCCAGAAGAAGAGTTGAGGCAGGAAATTCATGCGTGAGACCCGTTCCCCTATGAATCGGATGAAGAAGGCTGCGATTGTTGCGGCAGCGGTGCCGATGGTGGCGTCGTTAGTTCCGGTGGTGTCGACGTCGGCTGCGGCGCAGTCGTCGTTGCCGCTGTCGAGTAACCGTGGTGGGCTGTCGGATAATATTCGTCCGTCGGATCCGCCGAAGCGGACGCCGATTGAGGTTGATAAGAACCCGCAGATCCCGGGCCTGCCTGAGGGCGTGAGCGTGGACCGCATTGAGTGGTTGACGAACCGCCGCGTGGCTGTGTTTATTCGTTCGGCGGCGATGCCGGAGCAGCTGATGCAGGTGCAGATCCTGCTGGCGCGTGACTGGCACTCGAATCCGCAGGCGAAGTTCCCTGAGGTGTGGGCGCTGGATGGTCTGCGTGCTCGTGATGATGAGAACGGCTGGACCATCGAGACGAACATTGAGCAGTTCTACGCTGACAAGAACGTGAACGTGATCCTGCCGGTTGGCGGCGAGTCTTCGTTCTACTCCGACTGGCAGCGCCCAAACAACGGAAAGAACTACAAGTGGGAGACCTTCTTGACGAAGGAGCTCATCCCGGTGCTGAACAATGAGTTCCGCTCGAACAACAGCCGCGCTGTGGTGGGTATCTCGATGGGTGGTACTGCCGCGATTAACCTGGCGGAGCGTAACCCGCACCTGTTCAAGTTCGTGGGTTCTTTCTCTGGTTACTTGGACACCACAACCACGGGTATGCCGACGGCGATTAAGGCCGCACAGATGGATGCGGGCGGCTACGACTCGGAGGCGATGTGGGGCCCGGCTGGGTCGCAGGACTGGATTGACCACGACCCGAAGCTTGGCATTGAGGCGCTGAAGGACATGACGGTGTACGTGTCCTCGGGCTCGGGCCGCGATGACTTTGGTAACCCGGAGTCGGTGGCGAAGGGCGCTGCGAACCCGGCTGGTGTCGGGCTCGAGGTGATTTCTCGCTTGTCGACGCAGACCTTCGTCGATTACGCGTCGCGGACGCCGGTGAAGCCGGTTGTGAAGTTCCGTCCGTCGGGTGTGCACTCGTGGGAGTACTGGCAGTTTGAGATGACGCAGGCCTGGCCGTACATCGCGAATGCGTTGGCGTTGGCGGAGGCTGACCGTGGTTCGGACTGCAATCCGGTGGGCGCGATCGCTGAGGCGACGAAGTCTGGCGTGATCGGCAGCTGCGTGAACAACGAGTACGACGTCGCTGACGGCAAGGGCAAGGCCGAGGACTTCCGTGGTGGTACCGCGTTCTGGTCCCCGAAGACGGGTGCGTACCCGCTGTTCGGCGCGATCCTGGCGAAGTACAGCGGCCTAGGTGGCGCGTCGAGCTGGCTCGGCTTCCCGACCACCGGTGAGACCAAGACACCAGACGGCGTTGGCCGCTTCGTCCACTTCGAGAACGGTTCTATTTACTGGACGCCGCAGACCGGCGCGTACGCTATCCCTGGCGACATGTTCAAGGCCTGGGGCGAGAACGGCTACGAGACGGGCGACCTGAAGTACCCGGTTGCTGAGGCGAACCAGGTGGGCAAGGGCTACGTGCAGAAGTTCCAGGGCGGGTTCCTGACCCGCAACCCGGATAAGAGCCACAACATTGTCCACGGCGCGATCGCCGAGAAGTACGGCGAGCTGGGCACGGCGACGAGCGCATTGGGCTACCCGAAGAGCAATGAGATCGCGATCCGTGGCGGGTTCTTCCAGCAGTTCGAGAAGGGCAACATCTACTGGTCGCCGCAGACTGGCGCACACGTGGTGCTCTACGGCGACATCTTCGAGGAGTGGGGCAAGCGCGGCTACGAGCAGGGCGCGATGGGCTGGCCGACCTCGGACATGCGCGAAATCCCTGCCGGTGGCCTGGTGATTGACTTCCAGCACGGAACGCTGGAGCAGGTCAACGGTGTTGTCCGCGAGCGGAAGTAACAGGAAGTAAGGAGCGGCG
>NZ_JBSZCG010000145.1:0-5261 GCF_054166365.1 Corynebacterium sp. UMB8791
GTGACTGCACTTCGTTCCTTTGGAAACCTTTTGCTCGGCCTTTGCGCCGTTGCGCTGGCGATTGCCCTGTGTTTGGCGCCGGTCGCAGGCCTGACGGGCCTCGCGATTGCGCGCACCGCGAATACAATGCAGTCGAATCTGCTCGACCTGACACACGGCGATGTCCCCGGTGTCACGACCGTTACGGACGTCAACGGCACCCCCATTGCGTGGTTATACAAACAGCGTAGATACGAGGTTCCAAGCGAAAAAATTTCAGCGCATGTAAAACATGCGCTGGTTTCCACAGAGGATCGACGCTTTTATATGCACGACGGCGTTGATATGCAGGGCTTCGCGAGGGCCATGGTGACCAATGTGCTGGCGGGTGGTGTCGAGCAGGGGGCGTCGACAATTAATCAGCAGTACGTGAAGAACTACCTGTGGCTGGTTGAGGCAGGCAATGATGAGGAGGCGCAGGCGGCGACCGAGCAGTCGATCCCGAGGAAGCTGCGCGAAATGCGCATGGCCTCCGACCTGGACAAGACGCTGACGAAGGACGAGATCCTCACCCGCTACCTCAACCTAGTTTCCTTCGGGAACCACGCCTACGGCATCGAAGCCGCAGCCCGCATCTACTTCGACATCCCGGCCGCTGAACTGAACCCGTCACAGGCGGCGCTGCTGGTGGGGCTGCTGCAGTCGGTCGAGTACCTCAACCCGTACACGAACCCGGAGGGCGCGACGCAGCGCCGCAACACCGTGCTACAGAACATGGTGAACGAAGGCCACCTCACACAGGCGGAAGCGGACCGTTACGCGGCGTCCCCGCTGGGTGTGGTGGACAAGCCGAAAGGCCTGCCGGACGGCTGCATCACCGCCGGTGACGCAGGCTTTATGTGCGACTACGCCCTGCAGTACCTGGAAAGCAAGGGCCTGAGCATCGACGAGATCGAGCGCGGCTCCTACACCATCACCACCACCCTCGACCCGGCGGTGCAGGCCTCGACAGTGCAGGCGGTACGCAACAACGTCAACCCAGCCACCCACGGCGTGGCCGAGGTCCTCAACGTGATCCGGCCCGGCACGGACTCCCGCGACATCCTCGCGATGGCATCCTCGCGCTACTACGGCCTCGAGCTGGAGAAGCACCAGACGATCATGCCGCAGCCGACCTCCATGGTGGGCAATGGCGCCGGTTCCGTGTTCAAGATCTTTACCGCCGCGGCTGCGCTCGAGCAGGGCTACGGCCTCGACTCCATGCTGAACACCCCGGCGCGCTCCGTGGTCTACGGCATGGGCAAGGGCGGCGCCGCCGGCTGCCCGCCGGGCGCCTACTGCGTGGAGAACGCCGGCGTCTACCCGCCACAGATGACGCTGCGCGACGCCTTAGCTCAGTCCCCGAACACCTCGTTCATCGAGCTCATCCAGAGCGTCGGCGTCACCCCAACAGTGGATATGGCGGTGCGCCTGGGCCTTCGCTCCTACACCGAACCCAATACGTTTGGCGACGGCCGCTCCGTCGCCCAAGCCGCGAAGGAAGAGAACATGGGCTCCTTCGTCCTGGGCCCCACGGCCGTGAACCCGCTCGAGCTGTCCAACGTAGGCGCCACGCTCGCCGCGGGTGGCCGCTGGTGCGAGCCGAACCCGATCAAGAGCGTCGTGGATAAGCACGGGCAGGAAGTATTCATCCAGCGCCCGCCGTGCGAGCAGGTCATCGACCCGGACATCGCCGGCGCGCTCGCCCTCGGCATGTCACACGACACTATCGACGGCACCGCCAAGGACGCAGCCGCCGCCTCCCGGTGGACCGCACCCGTCGCTGCCAAGACCGGCACCACGGAGTCCCACCAGTCCTCCGCGTTCCTCGGGTTCACCCGCGGGATGGCCGGCGCGCCATACATTTTCAATGACGGCACCCAGACCACCCCGCTGTGCACCGGCCCGGTTCGCCAATGCTCCGCAGGCAACCTGTTCGGCGGCAACGAGGCCGCGCGCACCTGGTTCCAAGCCGCCCACGGCGTCCCAGGCGCCGCGGCCGCCGGCCTACCACCAACGAACGCGACCTACACGCGGGGCACGAAGCAGTCGGCGCTCGACGCCGTCGTCGGCCTCCCGGCCGCCACCGCGAAGCAGCAGCTCCAGGCGCAAGGGTTCAACGTGACCACCCAAACCGTCTTCGGCAACGGGGCGCCCGCCGGCAACGTCATCGCCGCGATCCCCGCCAACCCGGCGCTCACGCAGGGCACCATGGTGACCCTCAACGTGTCCGACGGCAGCGCCGCCTCCCCCACTGCGTCGCCGTCGGCGTCCACCCCGCCACCAACGAGCACGCAGGCCCCCGCCGTCGACTTCGACGGCATCCAGCAGTCGCTGAACGACGCCCGCGATGCGCTCACGAACGTCTTCCAATAAGGCTGGTTCCTAGCTCAGGCGGGCCTTGACCGCCGTGGAGAGCCGCTTGCCGTCAACACGGCCGGCGGCTTTCACATTCGCAGCTTTCATGACCTGCCCCATCTGCGCCATGGACTCAGCGCCGACCTCGGCGACGGCCTCCTCCACCAGGGCATCAACCTCCTCGTCCGTGAGCTGGGCAGGCTGGTACGCTTCGAGGATTTCGGCTTCGCGGAGTTCGGCGTCGGCAAGCTCTTGGCGGCCGTTCGTGGCGTAAATCTCCGCGGACTCGCGGCGCTTCTTCACCTCGCGGGCAATGATCTTCAGGATCTCCGCATCGTCCACCTCGTGCTTCGTACCCTCGGTCTCAGCGGTCTGGATGGCGGCCAGCAACATACGGATCGTGCCGGTGCGTTCCTTCTCCTTCGCCTTCATCGCGGTCTTCAGGTCTGCGCGCAGCTGTGCTTTCAATTCACTCATGTGGGAAAGCGTAGTCCATCTGTACGCTAGGACGCGTGAATACTTCCCTCAAACGCCTCACGCGTGCCGCCGGCGTCATCGCTGCGACCGGCATGGCCACCGCCGCGTACGGCGTGAGCCAGCTGAACAACTACCGCCTGAAGGAATACACCCTCCCCCTCCTCCCACCCGCTCAGGCAACTGTGGGTCGGTCATGAACAAAACCTCCTATGGATTGACGTTCACAACCATCCTGGCACTAAGGGAAAACCGGGAATCTGGTGCCGAGCGGATTCAGCCAAGCACCAAAGGCAACACAAAAGCCCTAGCTGCCAGCATCCACGACTAAGGCAACTAGGGCTCTAGAACTCAAAACACCAACAACTAGTGTTCCTTCAGGTAACGCAGGGCGACGCGCGTGGACTGTTCGGCGGCGCCGCGGAGGACTGGGTCGACGTCGTCGTAGATGGCGTCGACAAGGGTGTTGATGTCTACGTCCTCGCCGTACTTCTTCAGGGCCTCACGGATTTGGTCGAGGCGCTGCTCGCGGCGGTCGATGTACTTGCGGGCGAACGCGGAGAGGTCCGGGGCGTCGGGGCCGTGGCCTGGGAGCAGCGGGATGTTCTTGCCGCGGCGCTCCAGCATGGACAGCGTTTCTAGGTATTGGGCCAGGTCGCCGTCGGTTTCGGAGATCATGGTGGTGTGGCGGCCGGCGATGGTGTCGCCGGTAATGATGCCTTCGAGCTGGTCGTCTTCGACGTCGTGGGTGTAGACGAAGAAGCAGGCGGAGTCCGCGGTGTGGCCCGGGGTAGCGACGACCTGGATCTTGGGGGAGACGCCTTCGATGGAGATGATTTCGCCATCGGTGAGTGGCTCGGCGCCGTGGGTGTAGCGGGCGTCAAGAGCGCGGATTGGGGCGCCGGTGAGCTGCGAGAAGCGGCGGGCGCCGTCGGCGTGGTCGTGGTGGCGGTGGGTCAGGAGGATGAGGGCAACCTTGTCCGCTTTGGACTGCAGGACGTTGAGGTGGCCTTCGTCTTCTGGGCCCGGGTCGACGACGATGCTGTACTCGTCTTCGGGGTCGCGCACAACCCAGGAGTTTGTGCCTTCGAGCGCCGCGTAGCTTGGATTGGGCGCAAGAACGACCGCGACGGATGCCGTTACAGGACGCAACTGACTATAAGCGGGATGCTGCATGCCACCCACCCTACCGCCTTGCGCGCGGATTTTGCTGCGAAACAACGCGATTCCCCCGCTTAGGGGCACCGCGCGGTATCACTGCAGCTCGACGACGAGCTCCACTTCGACTGGGCTGTCGAGCGGCAGCACGGCGACGCCGACGGCGGAGCGGGCGTGGGCGCCGGCGCCGCCGAAAATGTCGCCGATGACGTCGGAGGCGCCGTTGATCACGCCTGGTTGGCCGGTGAAGGCCGGGTCGGAGGCGACGAAGCCCACGACTTTCACCACGCGCTTGATGCGCTCGAGGCCCACCAAATTATCGACGGCAGCTAACGCGTTGAGGGCGGCCTGCCGGGCGTAGCCGTAGGCGTCCTCGGCGGAGACGTCCGCGCCGACTTTGCCGGTGGCGGGCAGGGTGCCGTCGATAAATGGGAGCTGCCCGGAGGTGTGCACGTGGTTGCCGGTCTGCACCGCGGGAACGTAGGCCGCGACGGGCGCGGCGACGGCGGGCAGGGTGATGCCGAGTTCGGTAAGGCGCGCGGCCCAATCAGTGTGTGCCATGGCCTACTCCAGCGGGCGCTTCATGTAGGCGACGACGCTGTCGGGCGTCGGCCCTGGGGTGACGGTGACCAGTTCCCAGCCGTCTTCACCCCAGGTGTCCAGGATTTGCTTCGTGGCGTGCGTGAGCAACGGAACCGTTGCGTATTCCCATTTCGTCATGGCCACTACCCTAGACGAATTCTAGAGGCCGATAATCTCGCGGCCGGCGACGAGGTGCTCGCCCCAGTCGTTGACCTGTGGGTTCTTGCGCAGGACTGCGCGGCGCTGACGCTCGGTCAGGCCGCCCCACACGCCGAACTCGACCCGGTTTTCCAGCGCCTCGGCGA
The DNA here is from genome assembly GCF_054166365.1 of Corynebacterium sp. UMB8791. Classification (NCBI taxonomy): domain Bacteria; kingdom Bacillati; phylum Actinomycetota; class Actinomycetes; order Mycobacteriales; family Corynebacteriaceae; genus Corynebacterium; species Corynebacterium sp. UMB8791. The sequence continues at coordinate 4,896 of NZ_JBSZCG010000145.1, forward strand.
GGCACTCGAGTTGGACGGGGCAGCGTCGACAAATTTCTGCGGCCTTGCGCTGCTCGGCACCTTGCACGAAGAGAGCATCTGGGTCACCTGTGCGACAGATTGCACGCGTAATCCACTCCCCACGGTCAAACACAAGATCCCCAGCAGAGTTCACACGGCGCGGAATGGCGCGGGTGTCCTCGTACGTCGCGGTTCCAAGAGTGGCAGTCATGAATCGGTCTCCTTTCAAGCGGAGGCAAAGTATAATACTTAGACCCATTAAGCGCTTGTAAGTGTATTCACAGGGTATGCACCTTGTAAAATGCATCACATGAAAGGTGGGGGCGTCCTATTCACTCTCCCCCGCGTTTCATTTAAGGTAACGGT
>NZ_JBSZCG010000146.1:0-5012 GCF_054166365.1 Corynebacterium sp. UMB8791
ATGATTACACGCCTGTCAGAGCTATTCCTGCGCACACTGCGCGAGGACCCCGCCGATGCCGAAGTCCCTAGCCACAAACTGCTCGTCCGAGCAGGCTACGTCCGTCGCGCCGCGCCGGGCGTCTACAGCTGGCTGCCCCTCGGGCTTCGCACGCTGCGCAAGATCGAGGGCATCGTCCGTGAAGAAATGAACAGCATGGGCGCACAAGAGCTGTTGTTCCCAGCCCTTCTTCCACGCGAACCATACGAGCTGACCAATCGCTGGACCGAATACGGCGACGACCTGTTCCGCCTCAAAGACCGCAAGGGCGCCGACATGCTGCTCGGCCCAACCCACGAAGAGATGTTCACCGCGGCAGTCAAGGACATGTACTCCTCCTACAAGGACTTCCCGGTCACGCTCTACCAAATCCAGACCAAGTACCGCGACGAAGCACGCCCACGCGCCGGGATTCTCCGCGGCCGCGAGTTCGTGATGAAGGACTCATACTCCTTCGATATGTCGGACGAAGGCTTGGACAACTCGTACGCCAAGCATCGCGAGACCTACCAGCGCATCTTTAACCGCGTTGGCATCCGCTACGAGATCTGCAAGGCAACCTCCGGAGCGATGGGTGGCTCCGCATCCGAGGAGTTCCTTGCGTACTCCGAGAACGGCGAGGACACCTTTGCTGTGTCGACCGCGGGAGATTACGCCGCCAACGTTGAGGCAGTGACCACGGTTGCACCTGAACCACGCCCGATTGAAGGGCTGCCGGAGGCCGTCGAGCACGACACCCCAGCTTCCGAGACCATCGCGGCACTCGTGGAGTGGGCACAGGAGGCAGGAGTGCTTATCGACGGCCGCCCTGCCGAAGCCTCCGACACCCTGAAGTGCATGATGATCAAGGTCGACGACCCACGCGTGCTCGACGACAACGGTAAGCCGGTCGGCCCGCAGCTCGTCGGCGTTGTGATCCCGGGCGATCGCGAGCTCGACGAAAAGCGCCTGGAAGCTTCCCTGGAACCAGCGACGTTTGAGCTGGCCAGCGACGAGGACTTCACCAAGAGCGACTTCCTGGTGAAGGGCTACGTCGGGCCACGCGCACTGCAAGCCAACGGTGTACGCGTCCTCGCGGACCCGCGCGTGGTGGAAGGTTCCGCGTGGATCACCGGTGCAGACGCTCCTCAGAAGCACGTCGTCGGCCTCGTTGCTGGCCGCGACTTCACCGTTGACGGGTTTATCGAAGCCGCCGAGATCAAGGAAGGCGACCCCTCACCGTCCGGCAACGGCACTGTGAAGCTCGCCCGTGGCATCGAACTGGGCCATATCTTCCAACTCGGACGCAAGTACACCGAGGCAATGGATGTGCAGATCCTGGACGAAAATGGCAAGCGCGCCGTGCCGACGATGGGCTCCTACGGCATCGGTATCTCCCGCATGATGGCCGTCGTCGCGGAGCAGAAGCACGACGAGAAGGGCCTCGTGTGGCCAGTTGCAGTCGCGCCGTACCAGGTACACGTTGCCGTCGCGAACAAGGACAAGGCAGCCATGGAAGCTGGAGACGCTCTCGTACAGGAACTCAGCGACAAGGGCATCGAAGTGCTATACGACGACCGCCCAAAGGTTTCCCCAGGTGTAAAGTTCAAGGACGCCGAGCTACTCGGCATGCCATTCCTTGTGATCCTTGGACGCTCGTTCGCCGACGGCATCGTTGAGCTTCGCATCCGCGGCGGCGAGACCCTTGAGGTCCCAGCTGGTGAGGTTGTGGCGAAGCTGCAGCAGCTCATCGCCGAAAGCTAATTCGGCAGTAGCAAGGAGCCTTATGCTTGCTGCGCGTGCGCGGCAAGCATAAGGCTTTGTTGTTTCCACTCGGAAGAACTGGCCTGGGATACGGTTCCCCTCCAGGTATTGGTGAGCTGGGCGGAGAGGGCGTCGACAAGCGCTTCGGCATCTGCTGCATCATTGAGCGCATCATCGTGGGCGAGTTGATACCCAGCTGCTGCGACTGGAATCGAGTCAGCGTCGCGCAGTGCGGTGCGCAGGAACGCGACGCGCACATCGGAGGCGTCCTCCAACGTGGCGATACGCGCGTGCAGCGGCGCATCCGCATACGCCTTTGCCAGCCCCAGCCCATAGAGGAACTCGTACTCTGTGCTGAGCGCCGCACTGGCAAGCTCGATATCGCCCTTGTTTTGCAGTGCGGCGACGTCCTCAGCGTCGAGTTCGGGGCCGATTGCCGCGATGATGTCGACGGCCTGCGCCGCAACTAAGTCTCGCGACTGCGCTGGAACCTTCTCCAAAGAAGCTGTCACGGACTGCTCGACGACCTCTTGCAGTCCTACATCATTGCTGACACCCACGGCTTCACCAGGACCGGTGGAAAACTCGCAGCTGCGCGGCAACTCCGCGTCAATGTTGCCGCAGAGTCGCGCAACCTCTCCAAAAAGCTCATCCGCCTGCTTGCCACGAAGCTCAGCGAGTGCTGGATCCGAAAGACTGCGCGCATCCGCAGTCGCCTGTTGCGCAAGGCCAAGCACTGCTTTGTCGGGGCGGGGCCCAACAACACCGAGAAGGTCGCACGACGAAAGCGTCAGCGACAACGGCACCGCAAGAACAGCAACCAGCAATTTTTTCACGGGGAAAACGCTAGCACGTTTGCGTCGCGCTATGGTGGGCACATGGCTTTTCCAACTCCCCAAGAACTAGAGACACTCATTGAGCCGCTGGCCCAACGCCACAACATGGACATCGAACACGTCAAGGCAGTGAAGGCTGGCAAGAAATCCCAGATTGTCATCGCGCTTGATGCCGATGCGCGTCCAACGCTGGACGAGCTCGAGGTAGTGTCGAACGAAATCGGGGAGTTCCTCGACGAACAGGAAGAAGTCGGAGCGTTCTCATTCGGTGCTGGTTACACGCTGGAAGTGACCACCCCAGGCGTCGACTTACCGCTCACAGCACCGCGCCACTGGCGTCGTAACCGCGGGCGGCTAGTGAAGCTCAACGACACCAACGGCCAGAGTTCTATCTGGCGCATTGGCGCGATGAACTCCGAGGAAACGAAGGTCGCGCTGATCGAGGCAGGGAAGAAGACCCCGGCGGTGCAAATCTTGGAAGTTTCCGAAATGCCGAAATCGGTGGTAGAAATTGAGTTCAACACGCCGCCCGCTGCTGAGCGAGAACTCAGCGAGGCGACGTTTGAAGAAGCAGAAGTAGCAGCAACCCTGTAAGGGATCCGGAGGAAGACAAGTGAATATTGACGTCCAAGTCTTGAAGAACATCGAAGCACAGCAAGGAATTGGGTTCGACGAACTACTCGAGACCATCGCCTCGGCGCTGCTCTTCGCATACACGGACAACCTGGAGCACCCCCAGGATGAACACCACAAGGCGCGCGTCGACATCGACTCCGAAACCGGTGACGTTGCCGTCATGGTTTCTGAGCTCGACGCTGAGGGCGAAATTATCTCGGAGTACGACGCCACCCCGGTCAACTTTTCTCGAATCGGTGCGAGGGCCGTGCGCGACGCCATCAAGGGCAAGCTGTTGGCCGTCGAAGCTGGTCGCGTGTACGAGGAGTACTCCGGCGCTGAAGGTACTGTTGTCTCAGGCATCGTGCAGCGGGACGCGCAAGCGGAAGCACGCGGAATCTCCGTGGTGCAGCTTGGAACCGAAGCCGATCCACAGGATGGCCTGCTCATCCCGGCAGAAAAGATCCCTTCCGAAACGCTCAAGCACGGTGACCGCATTAAGGCGTACGTAGTTGGCGTCAATAAGTCTGACCGTCGTGTGCCCATCAAGACGAGGCTTCCCGCGACAACCAGGATGGTGAACGCCACCCAAATAGCGGGGGCAAGCCACTGCATGTGGGCAAACGCCGGCAGGCGCGTCGTGACGTCGCTGACCAGAAACGCGACAGCAATCGCCACCGCGAACCACCCCATGAAGCGCCAGGTCATGTACACAAGCTGTTCCACTCGCTGCGCAATACTCGCCGAATACGGTACGGAGGCAGCCCCATCGACCGGCTGCGGCTGTGCGAGCTCACGTGGGGGAAGGCATGCAAACATCAACAGGGCAGTCGCCACCGAAACCAGCGGCATCATCAGCACGTGCAGCATCGTCTTCGGCTCCCAACTATCCGCCTGGCCCGACGCGTCAAAATGCACCGCAATAGGGTCAGGAATACTGTCCCAGTACAGCAGCAACAGCGCCACGTGTGCCAACAACACAATGCCGACAACACCCCACGGCTTCCAGTTCACTGGCGCACCCATCTACGTTTCCTCCACCACAAGCGTCAGCACCAAACCATGAACCTCGACAGCATAACCCGCGGCCTCGGCAACCTCGGCGACCTCACGTATCGACGCCACCTCCGGCCCGCACGCCAGCGCCCTGGCCAGCAGCCCCTTGTAGTGCTTATTAAAGTGGCTGACCACCTTGCGTGACCCATCCGGAGCAACGGACTCCACCCGTACCGTCACCGCGCCATCGACAGGCCCAAGCTTCTCGTACGCGCCAGAGCGCATATCCACAACGAACGGCTCCTGCGAAAGCGCCTCCGAAATCGCTGACCCCCAGCGTGCCCGCATCGTCGGCAGCGACCCATCCGCAGCCGGAACCTTGGACGAGGCAGAGACCCGGTAGCGCGGAATCATGTCATCAGCACGCACAACACCAAACAGCGCCGAGCCAACCGCCAAACGGCGAATCGCATCATCCGGCAACGTCTCAGGAACCAGCGCGTCATACAGCACCCCCGTATAGCGATAAATCGCAGGCATCACCGGGCCAGTGCGCAGCGACTGATTCTCCACCGCCTCCTCCCGCTTCGTCTTCGGGATCTTGAGCAGCCCCATCATCTCGTCTACGTCCATTGCGGAGAGGTCGTCGAAAAGTGAAGCACGCACCGAATCAAGGGCAGGGAAGGAGACAGACATGGCGTCGCGCTCGCCGCCGGGTGCCTTCGTCTCGGAAGGAGGGAGCAGGATCAACATGCAACTCACCCTAGCGCTAAGATATGCCCC